>JBKHCQ010000081.1:0-11368 GCA_046541755.1 Anaerolineales bacterium
GCCCACATACTCGCGGTATGATTTCATACTCTCCTGTTCCGGGTAGCCTCGTTAAATAGGGAGGATTAACATTGTTAAGGTCATCTTATCGAGAACGGGGGATTTGTCAATCGATTTTATGATTGCAAAAATCTATTATCGGGTAAATACATTGTTGCGGTTTGTTCCTTTGATCAAATGCCTCTATAATAAAAGCGTGATGTTAGAAGTAGGGAAGTAGGGAAGTAGGAAGTGGGGAAGTAAGAGAAAAGAGAGTAAGAGGTGATCTTAAATCCCTCATCACCAGAACTTTTAACTTGCAACTTGCAACTTGCAACTTGTAACTTGCAACTTGTAACTTGCAACTTGTAACTTGTAACTTGTAACTTGTAACTCATTTTCCTGTAGGAGGGCGAATGTCAACTTTACACTTTGTAGCGGTTGATTTAGGCGGCACCCAGATCCGGGCCGCGCGATATACGGCGGATGCAGTGCAGGAGGCCCGCGTGGCCATGGCGACCGGGGCCTCGGACGGCGTGGAGTTCGTGATGCGGCGGATCAAGTCGGCCATTCGTCAGGTGTGGCCGATGGATGAGCAGGTCTCGGCGATTGGCATCGGCGCGCCGGGGCCGGTGGATTTCCACCAGGGGGTTTTGCGCTTCGCGCCGAACCTGCCGGGCTGGGAGAACGTCCCGCTGCGCGATGAACTGCTCGACACCTTTGATATCCCCGTCTTCTTAGGCAATGACGCGGACGTCGCCGGGTTGGGCGAACATCGCTTCGGCGCCGGGCAGGGCGTCTCCGATATGATCTATATGACGATCAGCACCGGCGTGGGCGGCGGGATGATCTTCGATAATCGGCTCTTCACCGGCGGGCAGGGGCTGGGCGGCGAGATTGGCCACATGGCTGTGGATCCCCACGGCCCGCGATGTAATTGCGGCAACATCGGCTGCTTGGAGGTGATGGCCTCCGGCACGGCGATTGCCCGCCGGGCGCGCGAGCGCCTCGAGGCGGGGGAATCCTCGCAGTTGCGCGAGATGGTCGCGGGCGATCTTGACCGGATCACGGCCAAAGAGGTGAGCGATGCCGGCGCGGCGGGCGATGAGCTGGCGCTGGCGCTCTTCGAGGAGGCCGGCGCTTATCTCGGCTCGGCCATCGTCAGCTTGATGTATATGCTCAACCCCGCGCTCTTCGTGCTGGGCGGCGGCGTGACCCACGCCGGCGATTTGATCTTCGATCCCATCTGGAAGATCGTGAAGGAGCGCGCGCCGCAGGTCTATCAAGAGCGCACCAAGATCGTCAAAGCCGAGTTGGGCCAGGATGTGGGTTTGTGGGGCGCACTGGCTCTCTGTTTGATGGAGTTGCGTCTGTAATTAGTGCTTTGTCTACGGGATAGGTTGCACTTTTATCTCAGCGGATTAAGCGAATGGAGCAGGAGTACGGTCAGACAACCTAAATTACACAGAGCCACACAGAGATACGGGGATGGTTCAGTTTTTTATCGTTGTCCCAGGCCCGGCGCTTCCCACGGCCATTAGGCCGGTGGATCAAAGAAAAACCGTGGGCCACCGGGCGTACCACGCCTAAGCGAAGTCGCCCTTCGGCGACTGAGACCTAACCGGCGAAGGCCGGTTTCGTAAATGTAGCCGCGAATCTATTCACCGGACACTTCTTAGCTCACGGATACACACGGATTAACGCAGATATTTCTTTGATTTTTATATTGCAGGAAGTGCCATTCCGGGAATGTAAGGGTTAAAATTCAGCCTTAAACTCGTCCAAATGGACGTGAGCGGTAAAACGCGCACCAAGATGGGGAATTTCTCCGTCGAAAGATCTAAAAAATCTGTGCGATCCGTGAAAATCCGTGAGCTGTTTTCAAAAAGTGTCCGGTAGCTAGGCCGCGAATTTATTCGCTTGATTCAAGACCTTCTAGGGCGGGATTTCCCGCCCTGTTTTTCATGGGGTAGGGCGATGGGGGCGTTAAAGTGTGATAGAATAGAAAGCGTAACCGATTATTGTGGGAGCGAAACGTAAATCGTGGGTATTAGTTTAGCTACATGAGCAAAGCAAGGTGCAACGCACTTAAACGGAAGGAAACCCCACGCCTCAGGATGTGCCTAGTGATAAGCCGAAAAGTGCGTTGCACCTCACAAGACGAAACGGTGACAATCGTGGGAGGTCGAGATGGGACGCTGGTTAATGTTATGGTTGGGCATCTTGATGGTGTTGACGGTCGCGGTGGGCTGGCGTCTGGGGTCGGGGTTGGAGGGGCAGTTCGTGCCGGGCGTCTGGGTGTGGGATATGTCCCTGGCGCGGATGACGCCCTCGGAGGTGCAAACGCATCTGGAGGCCGCGCTGCCCTTGCATCAGCCTGATATCGTCATCGTGGGGCCGGAAGGGCAACGCTGGGCCTTCTCCCCTTCAAAATTAGGGATGGCGGTCGATGCGCAGGCGACGCTGACGCGCGCGTATCGCATCGGTCACACGGAGACGGGGGTGGCGGCGCTCTGGGAGCGGCTCCAGGTGATGTGGCGCGGGGTGGTGCTGCCGCCGGTGTTGGCCTGGGATAACGCGGCAACGCAGCGACAACTCGAGACGGTGGCGGAAGCGCTGGATCGACCGCCGGAGAACGCGCGCATCGTCTCCGAGGGGACCTCGCTGCACCTGGTCTCCGGCGAGATTGGGCGGCGCATGGATGTGACGGCCACGCTGGCGCAGATCGAGCCGCATCTGCACAGCTTGACGCCGACGGAGATTGTGCCGGTGCTGCACGAGCGGGCGCCGCGGATCACGGATGAGGAGGCCGCCCGCGCGTTGAGCGTCGCCAACGCGATGCTTAAGGAGCCGCTTACCTTGCTCTTCTCTGATCCACGGGCCGGTGATCTTGGCCCGTGGACGCTCTCGCCGGAGGTGATGGCGAGCATGTTGCGGGTGCGCACGGAAGCGGATGAGGTCTCCGTCGCGTTGGAGGATGCGGCGCTGCGGGAGTTTCTGGGGCCGGTGGCGATGGCCGTCCATCGCGATCCCGTCGATGCGCATTTTAGCTTTGACACCGAGTTGCGCGAAGTGACGCCCATCTCGCCCAGCGTCACGGGCCGCGAGTTGGATATCGAGGCGACGATCTCCCAGATCCAAACGCGGTTGCGGAACGGCGAGCACTTCGTGCCGCTGGTTGTGGAGGTGATCCCGCCCGATTATCCCGACACGCTGACGGCGGCCGATTTGGGCATCACGGAGGTGGCAGCGGTGGGCGAATCCTACTTTACCGGCTCCTCGTCGGCGCGCGATAAAAACATCCGCCTGGGCGCGTCGCAATTCGATGGCGTGTTGGTGCCGCCGGGCGAGACCTTCTCCTTCAACGAGCATTTGGGGGATGTGACGCCGGAGAAAGGGTACGACGAATCCTATGTCATCATCGGAGGGCGGACGGTGCCGGGCGTGGGCGGCGGCATCTGCCAGGTGGCGACGACGGTGTTCCGCGCAGCCTATGACGGCGGATTTCCCATCGTCGAGCGCTGGCCGCATGCCTATCGCGTGGGCTACTATGAGCTGGGCGGCTACGGCCCCGGCTTCGATGCGACCATCTATTCCCCGCTGGTGGACTTTCGATTTGTCAACGACACGCCGCATCACCTGCTCATCAAGCCGGAGGTGGATGGGGCGAACGCGCGGCTGCGCTTCGTCATCTACGGAACGCGGGATGGCCGCACCGTGGAGCAGATCGGCCCGGAGTGGGGGGAGCCGATCCCGCCGGAGACGGCCATCTACGAGTACGACCCTGATCTGCCGGCCGGATCGGTGCGGCAGATCGAGAAGGCGCACGATGGGCTGCACGCGACGTTGGGGCGCGTGGTGTACGACGCCGAGGGGAATGTGATGTACCGCGATACGTTCGTCAGCGACTTTGTGCCGTGGCCGGCGCGTTACCTCTACGGCCCGGGCTTCGATCCGCCCGCCGATGCCGAGGTCATCCGTCCAGAAGCATCAGAAGCATCAAGTGAGGAGTAGCGATAGCGCCTACTACAAACCGAGGCATCAATCGATGATCTCAGTTCAATATCAAAATGCCCGACAGTTAACCACTGTCGGGCATTTTTAACGTTATTAGGTGCTGGGGATTTACTCTTCTTGCTTAATCCAGGCGCGTAGCTCGACGCTGAGCTTTTGGACGTAGCTCTTATTGGGGAGATTGCCTTCTGCGTACTCTAGTTCTCTGATCCTGGCCTGAACACGCAGGGCGGTTGTCTCCAGTACAACTTCCATTCCGGGCTTCAAGAGGAGCACATCCTCGCCCTTCGGCTCCAGCTTGGAATAGAGATCCGGCTCGTTGATCGCGAAATCGCTGGCTAACACCTTGGTGATTGTCTTGATGTCGCTCTTGTCGAAGAGCCACGCTTCGAAGGCGGTGACCTTTTTGGGGTCCGGATCGCCGATGGTCTCGGAGATGCCAATGCCGCACTCGCCGAGGAAGTCGTTGTCAATCTCGATGCTGAAGGAGGGATCGAAGTAATCATCGCCCAGGACGTAGGTGGTGGTGAAAGATTTGAGCGGCTCACGACCTTTTTCTCGTTTGAGCGGCGGGGCGCCCTCGACTTCCGTGAGGGGCGGGCCATACTCCTCCCCATATTCATCCGCCAGGGACGAGGGCGCGGGCTTTTTGCCTTCCACCTTTTTGCGCTCCGCGCGCGACTTGAGGAGGTAGAAGACGGCGCCAACGGCCACTAAGACCAGGAAGAGCGCGCCGAGGATCGTCAGGAGGCTGAGGCCTGCGCCTTCCTCCGTTTCCTCTTCCCCCTCGACCGGCGTCTCGCGGATAGCGCTCAAATCCGCCTGGAGACGTTGTAGGGTTGGAGGATTGAGATCAAATCGCTCGGCGTCTTCGATAGCCGCTTGGAGGTCATTAGGCAGAGTTTGCTCTTTTTCCAGCCAGGGGATATTTTTGGTTTGCTCGAAGTTCAGGCCTAGCTTCTCGCGGACCATCTCAATATCCTGCGTCATCGCGTATTCCTGAGCGACGTAATCGAGATAATAGCCGCGGAAGTCCGCTCGTAGGTGGCCGGGCGTGGCATTTTCCCACTCGACCGGGAAGATGCCCCATCCAATGATAAGTCCTAGGATCAGTCCTAATCCGATGGAGATTGGGATCTTAAATTTATCCCAAATAGGTTGGCCCTTTACCATTACCTGTGAAAATATGCCAAAAAATACGGTGAGAATGTTGTACCAGAGATTCTTCAAAGCGTCCATGGCAACTCCCTTCTGGGTTACATATAGTTGATGGGGTAATTATGTATTAGAGAGTACCACAATTATCTGGTAATTGCAAGTGAGGTTTCAGGTTGGCTAGTTTATCGGGCTGTGATAAGATGAGGGTAAAGAATTAAGATCTAGCTACCTGACACTTTCAGAAAACGGCTCGCGGATTTTCACGGATCGCACAGATTTTTTAGATCTTTCGACGGAGAAATTCCCCGTCTTGGTGCGCGGCTTATCGCTCACGTCCATTTGGACGAGTTTAAGGCTGAATTTTAACCCTTACATTCCCGGAATGGCACTTCCTGCAATATAAAAATCAAAAAATATCTGCGTTAATCCGTGTTTATCCGTGAGCTAAGCAGGGCCGGTGAATAGAATTAAGATTAAGATAGGTAGCTTTTCAAGGAGGGGGTAAGATGCGGTATATCATGAAGCAGAAAATTTTCTCGTTGACGGACAGTTTTACAATCCAAGACGCTCAGGGGAACCCGGCCTTCAAGGTGAAGGGGAAGCTGTTGAGCTTGGGCGATAAGTTGGATATTTACCGGCCCGATGGCGAGAAGGTGGCTCAGGTGCAGCAGAAGGTGTTCAGCTTGGGCGCGCGCTACCGCGTTCTGCGCGATGGCGAGGTGCAGGCGATGCTCAAGAAGCGGCGCTTCACGTTGGTGAAGGATAAGTTCGATGTGAAGATGTACGATGGCGCGCCCGATATCGAGATCGAAGGGAATATTCTGGAGCACAATTATCGCTTCGAGCGGGCCGGGCGTGCGGTGGCGCGCGTCTCCAAGCAGTGGGTCTCGTTGCGCGATAGTTATGGTATCGATATCGTGGAAGGCGAGGATGATGTGCTCATCTTGGCCTGCGCCATTATCATCGACATGATCAACCACAACGATTCGGATTAAGCTGATAGCGCGGTTGACGCGCCTCTTGAGGACGGTATAATCATCCTCTGGAGGTTGGCGTTAATATGATCAATTGGCGAACGACAGTTCAAGATTTGGTGGAAGATACGCCCCTGCGTGGGGTGGTATTCACGCGCCACGTGTGGGCGCTTGTGATATTGGCCGCGTTGTTGACCATCGGCGGGGGAATCGGCGGCGGCTGGTTGTTGGCCGAGGTGGGCGTCATTCCCGTTGCGGCTCTGGTGATTGGCTTGGGGTACTTCGCGTGGATGCTCCAGAATATCGAGATCGCTTATTTAGGCGTCATCGGCATCGTGACATTGCTGCCCTTCGCCTCGCTCCCGATTAACATCGGTTTCACCCCCACCTTCTTGGATATGGCGTTGGGCGGGCTGTTCTTCGTGTGGTCGCTTTCCTATGCGCTCGGCGAGGAGCAGTCATTCCTTGCCACGCCGGCGGGGGGGCCGGTGTTTGTCTTCGCCCTGTTCGCGATTGTCTCCTTTGTAGCGGGCCTTTCGCACGGCGCGATGACCACCTATCTCATCCGCCACTTCGCCGAGGTGCTGCTGAGCATCGCGCTCTTCTATCTTGTCGTCAACACGGTGCGCGATGTGGGGCGTCTCCGGCGCTTGATGCGCTGGCTCATCGTCTGCGCAACCGCCGCCTCGGCGCTGGGCATCGCGCTCTACTTCACGCCCGACGAAACGGCCATCCGCGCGCTCTCCGCGTTGGGGCGGTTGGGCTATCCTGTGGGGCCGGGCGTGTTGCGCTACATTCGCGACGATCCCACCCTGATGCAGCGCGCCACCTCGACCTCGGTGGATCCCAACGTGTTGGGCAGCCTCCTCAATATGGCGATGGTGATGGCGACGCCGCAACTCTTCGCTAAGCGGCCCCTGCTTCCGCGCGTCATCTTAATCCCCTGCTTAGGCGTGCTGGGCTTAGGTTTGGGTTTGACCATCTCACGCAGCGCGATGGTCGGTATGGCGATGGGCGTCTTTGCGCTGGCGGTCTTGCGCTATCGCAAGCTGCTGCCGTGGTTCGCCTTGGCCGCGATATTGGTGTTGCTGCTGCCGTGGACGCAGAGCTATGTCGACCACTTCATCGAGGGGATTCGGGGCGAGGATCTCTCCACCCAGATGCGGATGGGCGAGTACAAAGACGCCTTCATCTTGATTCGCCGCTACCCTTTCCTAGGCGTGGGCTTTGCCGGCGCGCCCGATTTAGATATCTACATCGGTGTGGCCAGCACCTACTTGATCATCGCTCAACAGATGGGGCTAATTGGTCTGACGACGTTCTTAGTCGTGGTCGGCGTGCTCTTTGTGGGATTCTGGCGACATCGGCGCGCGGCCACCTCGCGCTCCGATTTGGAGCCGCTTTGGTACGGCATCCACGCCGCGCTGCTGGGCGGCTTGATTAGCGGCGTCTTCGATCATTACTTTTTCAGCCTGGATTTTCACCATTCGGTGACGCTCTTCTGGCTCGTCTTTGGGCTGGCCGCCGCCGCGACGGAGATCGCATCGGATTCTTCATCTTCTTCCCCATCCCCGCCCCTATCCCCAGCGACTTGAATTTGCTGTTTAGTTAGCTTCAGAGTATACTTGGGGTATATTCGATCTTTGCAACCGCGTGTCTTTCTTAGAGGCTATTTGAAAATTAAATTAACCTTAACCTTACGAAGATTGCGCAAGTGATCTCAAAAAGTTCATCCTATGTACAACCGATAGGTTAATCTGTTGAAGATCTCTTGTTAGCCTGCGCAAGGATTTCCGATTTAAATTTTCAAATGCGTTCTTAGGATACGGGTTGAAGTACACATTTTTAGGTCATTCAACTTCTCAGGAGGCCCCGCGATGAAACTTTCTTGTCTGCAAGAAAATCTCTCTAAAGGCTTGAGCATTGTTGGGCGCGCCGTCCCTTCACGGACGACGATGCCGATTTTAGGCAATGTCTTGATGGCGACGGATCAAGGCCAGCTCAAGTTAGCCGCGACGAACTTGGAACTAAGCATCGTCCACTGGGTTGGCGCCCGCGTCGAGACGGAAGGGGAGATCACCGTTCCCGCCCGCAACTTTATCGACTTGGTCAACTCCCTGCCGCCGGAGCAGGTGGATATGGATATTGACACCTCGTCCCTCTCGATGGCGCTATCGTGCGGCGCCGTCAACGCCAGCTTCCGGGGCATCACGGCGGAGGAATTCCCCGTCGTGCCCGATCCGGAAGAAGGCGATGGCTTTGCCGTCGAGGCGGGCGATCTGCGCAAGGGGCTGGGGCAGGTGACCTTCGCCGCCTCCAGCGATGAGGGGCACGCCGTCTTGACGGGCGTGCTGGCGGAGTTCGAGGGCGAGACGCTCACCCTGGCGGCCGCCGATGGCTTCCGCCTCTCCGTCCGCCACATCCCGATGATCCATCCCGTGCCGCACCCCTTCAACGTGATCATCCCCGCGCGCGCCCTCTCCGAGCTGATGCGCATCATCGGCTCGCAGGAGGAGCCGGTCTCGATCTCCACCACACATCCCCATAACCAGATTCTCTTCCAGCTAGAAGACACCGTCCTCAACTCGCAGTTGATCGACGGCCACTTCCCCGACTATCGGCGAATTATTCCTTCATCCCATCGCTTGACCTTGGTCTTGGGCCGCACTGAGTTTTTGCAAGCCTGCAAGCGCGCCGAGATCTTCGCTCGCGATGTCGCCTACATCGTCAAATTGACCATCAGCGAGAACGAGATGGTCGTCTCCGCCGATTCGTCGGAGTCGGGCCAAGGCTCCACCCGCTTGACGGCCACCGTCGAGGGCGAGGATGTGGAAAGTGGCTTGGAGATTGCCTTCAATGTCCGCTTCCTGATTGATGTCCTTTCTGCCCTGGAGACGCCGCAAGTGCGCTTAGAGCTGACCGAGGCCACCAATCCGGGCGTGATCAAGGGGATCGGCAACGATGACTTTGTGCACGTCGTGATGCCGATGCACTTGGGTCGTCGCTAAGATCTAACAGGCTATTGAATCAAGGTAGAATTACCTAAGCCGGATATGAGATGACGTCATCTCATATCCGGCTTGAGTGTGTATAGGGAATGCATCACCTTCCGGGAAGCTGTGGGAGAAGGCTCCTGCCAGCAGCTTTTGGAGCTTCCCGGAAGGTTGTCGAGCTAAATTTAGGGAGTAAGCGAAAACTTAGTTATGACGACATTAAAACCTGAAGATATACAAGCTTTGCCGTTGGAAGCGTTGCGTCGCCGGTGCGATGCGACGCGCTTTCCCTTCGCCGTGACCGACGAACTGCCCCATCAGACGCGCATCATCGGGCAGCAGCGGGCGGTGGAGGCCATCAACTTTGGATTGGACATCGAAAGTCCGGGCTTCAACCTCTTCGTCCTGGGGCCGACGGGATCAGGGCGCCGCTCGACGGTGCGCCGCATCGTCTCGGAGCGGGCGAGTCAGGCGGAGACGCCGCCCGATTGGGTCTACGTGAATCACTTCTCCGATCCCGGTACGCCCCGCGCGATCTCTCTGCCGCCAGGGAAAGGCGCGGCGTTTCGGGCGGATATGGAGCGCTTCGGCAGTGGGTTGGGCGAGCGCTTGACCCAGGCCTTCGAGACGGACAAGTATGCGGCGGCGCGGGAGCAGTTGGAGCAGCAGTTGCGTTCCGCGCAGCAGGCGGAGCTATCTAATGTGGATTTAGTCTGTCACGAGCGCGGCTTCGCGCTGCTGAACACCCCCTCCGGCATCTACATCGCCGCCGTGCAGGAGGGCGAGGTGCTCTCGCCGGAGGCTTACAGCCAGTTGGCGCCGGAGGAGCGCTCTCGGTTGGATCAGAAGCGCGATGAGTTGGAGGATATGCTCAACGGCGCGCTGCGTCGCCTGCGCGAGCACGAGCGCCGCGCCTCGGCGGCCATCGAGCAGTTGGATCGCGAGGTGGCGGATTTCACCGTGCGCCCGTTGCTCCAGGAACTGAAGGAGAAATACGAGGATCAGCCGGAGGTGCAGGTCTATTTGGACGAGGTGCGCGAGGACATTGTCGAGCATGTGGGGCTGTTTCCCATCGGGTCGGATCGTGAGGAGCAAAACGACGGCGGCGGATCGCTCTTAGATGTGCCCTTGCAGGATCGCTATCACGTCAACCTGCTGGTCGATCACCGGGAGACGTCGGGCGCGCCGCTGGTCGAGGTGGAGACCCTGACCTACGATAAGCTCTTCGGGCGGATCGAGTACGATGTGCGCTATGGCACGACGACAACCGACTACACCCTTATCCGCCCCGGCGCGTTGCACGCGGCCAACGGCGGCTACCTGATCTTAGATGCCGAGGCGTTGATCTCAGAGCCGTATGCCTGGGCGGGCTTGAAGCGCGCGCTCTTCCATCGCACGCTGCGCGTGGAATCGCCCGACGGCCAGCAATTGGTGCGCACCGTCACGCCGGTGCCGGAGCCGATCCCGCTGCAGGTCAAGGTGATCTTGCAAGGCGATACGGCTATGTATTACATGCTCTATGATCGCGACGATGATTTCGCCAAGCTTTTCAAGGTGCCGGCGAACTTCCGTTCGGAGATGAAACGCACGCCGGAGAATGAGTTGACCTACGCGCATTTCATCCGCTCGCTGGCTTCGGAGGAGGGGCTGCTGCCGTTTCAGGCGGAAGCGGTGGCGCGCGTCGTCGAGTTCGGCTCGCGCTTGGCGGAACATCAAGGGGAATTGAGCACCCTCTTCGGGCAGATTGCCGATCTGGTGCGCGAGGCATCGTACTGGGCGCGCCAAGCACAGCAGCCGCGCGTCCGCCGCGCCGATGTGATAGCCGCGCTGGACAAACGTCGCCGCCGCGAGAATCTCTTTGAGGTGTTGGATCACCAGGATATTTTGGAGGAGCAGCGGGTCATCGCCACGGAAGGGATGGCAATCGGCCAGGTGAATGGCCTGTCGGTGGCGACGTGGGGCGGCTATGAGTATGGACTTCCCAATCGGATCACGGCGCGCGCCTATGTGGGACGGGGCAGTGTATTGGATATCCAGCGCGAGGTCAACCTGAGCGGCCCCATTCACGGCAAGGGGGTGCTGACGTTGGTGGGTTATTTTGGCGGCCAATACGGGGAGCGGCACTCCTTGGCGATGGAGGTCAGCCTCAGCTTCGAGCAGACGTATGGCGATATCGATGGCGACAGCGCCTCCTCGGCGGAGCTTTACGCCTTGATCTCGGCGATTGGCAAGCTCCCGCTGCGGCAGGAT
>JBKHCQ010000082.1:0-11338 GCA_046541755.1 Anaerolineales bacterium
TAGCGCTCCAGCAACTCGTCGATTTCGGCCATCTGATCGGCGGTCAGGGGGCCGAATTTCATCGCGCCGCAGTTCTCCGTGACCTGCGCGACGGTGCGGAAGCCGGGGATGGGGATCGTCTGATCGCTGCGGCCCCAGATCCACGCGAGCGCGCCCTGCACCAGCGAGCGTCCGCTGCTGGTGAGGATGTCGCGGATGGCGTCTAATTTCGCGTACCACTCAGGATTTGCCTTGCCGTCCGTGAAGTACTTCATCCAGTCCGGCCCGCGCGCGCTGCGCACATCGGCGCCCTGGACTTGGGTATCGGGCGTGTATTTGCCCGTGAGCAGGCCCATCGCCAGCGGGCCACGGTTGATGCCGGCCAGATTCAGCGATTCGCAGAGCGCGACCATCTCCGGCGCGTCGTCTAAGACGTTCATCTGGAATTGGGCCGCCGCGCAGTGCTCGCCCTCGGCGAAGACGCGGGCGCTGGCGGGGAAGTCGGTGCTCCAGCCGTAGGCGCGGATCTTGCCCTCGACGACCAGCTCCTCCAGCGTATCGCGCACCTCGGCGCCCTTCTCGGCATCGTAGCCGTTGAGGTGAAACTGGTAGAGATCGATGTAGTCGGTCTCCAGGCGGCGGAGCGACGCTTCGCACGCGCGCTTGATGTAGGCCGGCGACGCATCCGAGCCGGTGATCTGCTTGGTCTCCTCATCGAAGACGTTGCCGAATTTGGTGGCGATGACGACGCTCTCACGCAGGCCCTTGAGCGCCCGCGCGAGCACGCGCTCGCTGTGGCCCGCGCCGTAGACATCGGCGGTATCGAAGAAGGTGACGCCCAGATCCAAGGCCCGGTGAATGGCCTGAATGGACTCCTCATCATCGACCTCGCCCCACCCCGCGGGCGTATCGCCGGTCCAGAACGGCCCGCCGATGGCCCAGCAGCCCAGGCCCATCGCGCTGACCTCAATCTCAGAACGTCCTAAGGTGCGTAACCGTGGTGCTGTCATTTTGGATCCTCCTTAAATTCTGTAAATTCTGTAAATTCTGTCTATTGTTGTGGCTATCGATTGGTATACCAAAAACCGTAATTGTAGATAATTTTATAGTTTTCAGAGGCTTCATCCAACGCCCTTAAATCACACAGAGGGAAATCCAATTGGCGATGTCCCTTCCGTACACGAGCGAGGACGCCATACAGGCGATGGATGCCGCTGAGGCGATGCACAAGCACACGATCTCCGAAGCGCAGGGGGCTACGGCCTTGGGTTTCAAACACCTCCGCCTCAAACGGGAAACTCAGGTGTTCTTCCATATACGCGCGCCAGGCCTTCATCAACTTATACTCGTCATCGGGATCTATGCCGGCCAGAACTTGGCGCGTGATCTCGCCTTCCTCTTTCATCCAATCCCAGGCGTGGTTTTTCGCGCGTTCTTGGACGACCTTTCTCACATCGGCGGGCGTATCGCGAGCCTGGGCCGGTTCGACTTCCTTGTGATCTAACACGTAGGCAGCCCAACCCAGCCCTTCCTCTTCGCATTTGGTGATGACCTTGGAGGGCATATCCCGCAACGTGATGCTATCCCACGCGACCTGGATGCCGCCATCGTCAAACACTTTGTCCACGCGCCCTTGCCAGCCGCCAAGATCCCAATCAAAATCGACATCTTTGACGCCCGACTTGATTTTCACGACGTCGCCTAGTTCGTAATTCATCTCTTGCCTACCTCCTTTGTCTTTCTTTTTTCAAAATTGATAAAGTATCCGCGAGGCTCTGCTATGTAATTATGCACTCTCGTCACTGAGGCGGATTGCGCCATCGTCGCCGATCACGCCGTATTTTATCGTCGCGCGCTCGCCGTCGTGCAGCCAGACGCGCACCACGTTGGGCAGCGGGTCGGCGGCGCGATAGCGCCACGCGCCATCTTTGGGGAAGGCCACGCGGCGCATCGGCGAGTCGTCTGGATCATCCAGCAACGAGACGAACATCGTGCCGTCTGGAAGAGCATCCAAGGTGTAAAGGCGTCCCCCCAACAGCGCTCGCTGGGATTCCGGCACGCCGTAGAGATCGAACGCCCACTCGTCGAGCAAGTTCTCGGCCTGCGCGGCGACTATCCAGCGCATCATCAATTGCTCGCGCTCGGCATCCAGGCGCGCCATAAAGTCGCGCACAGCATCGGCGGATCGCGGAAGGCGAATCCGTTGCGCCAAATGCTTGACCGGGACCGCGTCCAACGCCTCGCGATTGGCATCCAAGTAGCGCGCCAGATAATCCAGCACGGACGCGTGCTCGCTTTCGATGTACGAGAGCGGCCGCTTGCGGAAAACGAGGCGCTGCGGTTCGCGCTCTAGGGTCGTGACGTGCCCGCCGATGTCGTAGGTCACAAAGTGCGTGGCGTGGCGCAGACTGGTAGCCTCAATATTCCACACCTCCAGGTAGGGATGCGGATTGAGCGCGATGCCCGTTTCGTCAATCTGATGGCCGGCCTCGCGCCAGTGATGGACATCCAACCGCACATCCGCGATGTCGTAGGCCAGATGGGCGATCTGGGCTTGCGTCTCGGCATCCGCCGGAGCGATGGGCCACACCTTCAAGTCGTTGGGATACAACCGGCGGCGGCTACCCCGGCGCACAAAGTCCATCATATATTCTTGAAGCCAGCGACAGTTCAGCAACGCGGTCAAATAACGCAGGTCATAGTTGATGGATACTTCGGCCCGCTCTCCAATAATTTTCTCCGCCAGATCCGATTTAGATAGCTGCTCAAGTTCTGCCGGCGTCAGGTTGAGAGCCGCGATATCTTCATCGGTGATCTCACGGGCCATCATTCGGGCCACATAGTGCTTGACCTCGGCCTTTTGGAATGTGTGATAGGGAACGCAATTGCTAACGCTATTCGCCTGGTTATAGTAAATCCCTTGCCTGTCATAAACCGCAGCGCCAGACAACCCAATCATCACTTTTTCATTATCGAACAATTGCGGGAAACGACTGCGCCGCAATTTATCGGGCACTCTATCCGTTCCCCATTCCAGCCAGCGGACATGATGCACCACATACCGATCCATATCATCAGCCTCGACATAGGGCTTGGTGTGAATCTCCGTTGGATGCGGCGAGAGCAGATCATCCTTAACGAATAACTTGCGCCGTGTGCCGTCGAACACCGGATCATATTTCTCGTGGGATTGCAGCTCTAGCCCCGTGTTGATGTAACCAATCTCGCCCAACGGCAAGCACGCGCTGAAATCCAACCCGTTCTCGCCCGCGAACGCCGGGCGGAAGATTTCCGCGCCCCATGCGGTTTGGGAAAGCGCGGGCAGTGTCTTGAGATCGCGCGGCCCCAGCGCGGCATCGACCGCTTGATAGCGTTGCGTCTGGTGGGACGCGGGCGGCGCGCCTTGACGCACGGCGTAAATCAGGTTCTGGACCTGCGCCTCCTCGAAGAAGCTCACATCCGGCGCGAAGGTCAAGCTCTCGATGGTCGTCTGTTCCACCAACATCTCGCGCGAGCGCGCGCCGTACTCCTCGGTTTGATAGGCGTCGGAGACGATGAAGCCGTGACGTCCGCCCTCGGCCAACATCCGCGCGGCAAACTCGATGAAGGGAATGTAGAGGTCCCACTTTTTGTAAAGCGTGGCATAGCGCCCGCTGGCCTCGACGCGCGAGCGCAACACCTTCACGCTGGGATTATCGGCGCGGACGTAGGGCGGATTGCCCACGACATAATCAAAGCCGCGTCGAAAATCAACGCCCAACATCGGGTTGTAGCCCCGCATTTTGATCAACTCGGCGATTTCGCTCTCATAGGCCATCCCGTTGTCGGGCGCGACCAACAGCGCCGCCGCCTGCTCGCGCGGCAACAGGGTGTTGGTCGGGTAGATGTGGAAGCGCGCCACGGTGGGATTGTCCTTGAGCAATCCCAACACCTGCACCAGCAAATTCACCTCGGCCAAGAAACACGCGAAGCGATTGACATCCAAGCCGAAGAGGCTCTCCCGCAGCCGCTCGTTGACCACATCCTTGGATTCGAGATCGGGCAGCTTTTGCAGCTCCGGGATCAGTCGGCGGGCCGCCTCCACCAAGAAGCGCCCGCTGCCACAACTCGGATCGATCAGGCGGCGGCCTACGATGTCCGGCCCCGCATAGCCCACCTGATCCAAAATATAATTGACCACCTGTGGCGGCGTGTAGAACTGCCCCTTGCGCTTGCGCTCCAACTCATCGACGTATTGCTCATAGATGCGCCCGATCAAATCCGCGCTCACACGCTCAAAATCAAAGCGATTGAGCACCCAGAAAAGGCGCACGATGGCCTCTTCCTCCCACGTGTACCAATCGAAGACATCCCGGCGGAAGAAATGGCCGTAGATGTAACTGGTATCTTTATAAGCCAGATCCAACAGCGTAGCCTGCGCATCGGCGATATTGGAAAAGAAACGCGCGCTGAAATCTAAATAGTCCTGATAGCCGCCGTCCGAGATCTTCTGCGTGATGATGTCCTTATCCTCGCAGATGCGAATCAAGAGCAAGCGGGTGACGAAGATGTAGACGGTCTGCAAGCAGAACTCAGCGGCGGGATCTTCGGCCATCACGCCGATCTCGGCCCGCCAGTGATCGAAGTCCTCCATCAAAAGGCGCGTGGGCCGCAGCGCGACCAATTGCTTCGCGCGCCAGTTGCGATAGGCGGTCGCCGCGCGGTAGAAATCCCGGAGCCGTGCTTTGAAGTTGATGTGATTGGCCCCAATCAGATGCTCCGCGATCCCCGATTGGCGCAGGGCCTCCGTCACAAACGAAGACTCCTCCAATCCCAGCCATTGATCCGTGGACGGTTCTAAATACCTCGTCAGCGCGTCCTCATCGATCTCCGTCTTGGCGCGCGTCGTGAAACTACGCAGCCATTGCCACAATCGCTCCCGCGCCGCGTCGACCTCGGTCTTGCGTTGCGTTTTCTCCGCCACGAACACCTGATGCTGGGCGCGATGGTTGCGGAATCGCAACAGGACGGCGCGATGCAAGCGGCGGATTTCGCGCTTGAGGTCTTCGATCAACAGGTTCTCATTCTGAGGCTGATCGGGCGCCAGCGTCAAGGGCGGCGTGGGCGTCTCAACGATCTCCTGTTTCAAACGCTCGACCTCGACGAAGGTCTCCTTGCGGAACGCATCGCAGAAGACCGCCAGCGCCTGCACGTCATTCTCCGGAACTGGGGAAGGCGCATCCGGCGCGAAGGCCATCAGCGAGAAAGCATAAGCAAAGCGCAGCCGATCCCCCACGCGCTGATAGACGCGCACCTCGCGCCCGTTGCAGAGCACCGCGTGCGCCACGCCCTGGGCCAGCACATAGCGCGTCAACTGCTCCTCGTGACGCAATAGATCCGTCTCCTGGGTGCGTTTCAACTCCCAGAGCATCACCGGGATGCCCTCGGCGGCCACTAAAAGATCGATGGCGGCATCATCCTGGCGATGTTCGGGGGCCACATCGGCCTGCAGATCATAGCCCAGCGCGGCCAACAACGGCTCGGCAATCTTCAAGCGCACCACCGCCTCATCGGAGGCCGTCGGGCGCGATGCCAGATAATCACCGTAGCTCAAGCCATCGTGCTGAAATCCACGCAGGATATTTTGGATCGCGTCTTGCATAGGTTGACTAATCCTCTCGTATACACACATCTACACACCTTACACAAAATTCATTTTTTCAGATCCTACGTCGTGGTCTCCCTCATCGGCAGCCAGAGCGTGAAGGTGCTGCCCGCGCCGAAAATGCTCTCGCAGGTGATTTGGCCACGATGCAGCGCCATAATCCCCTGGCTGATAGCCAACCCCAAACCGGTGCCGGGCACGCGCATCGTCTGGCTGGCCGCGCCGCGATAGAAACGCTCGAATAGTTTGTCCTGCTCGGCCGGCGCGATGCCCAGGCCGGTGTCGATCACGGCCACCGTCGCCCACGGCGCGCCATCAACGCGCGCCTGAGCCGTCCGCAGCATGACGTAGCCTTCAGGTGTGTAGTTCAGCGCGTTGCTCAGCAGATTCGTCACCACCTGCTCCAACAATTTGGGATCGGCGCGGACGGGCGCAAGGTCGCTATCAAGTTCCAGGCGTAAGTCCAAGTCATTTTTAGCAAAGAGCATCCGCCGATCATCGGCCAGGGTGCGAACCAGCGCATTGAGATCGACCCACTCAATCTCCGGCTGAATTTTCCCCAAATCGACCCGCGAGACGTGCAACAGATCCTCGATGAGGCCCTGCAAACGCGCCACTTCGCGCTGGATCGTCTGCAAGTAGGCCGGTCGGCGCGCCGCCGCTCCCCGCTCCAGCAGATTGAGATAGAGCTTGATGTTGGTGAGGGGCGTGCGCAACTCGTGACTGACGCTGCTCACGAACTCCGACTTGGCGCGGTCGGCGGCCTGGGCCGCGCGCCGTGCCGCCTCCAACGCGGTGATGTCGCGCAGGACGATCAGATAACCGGTCAAGCGATGGCGACGATCATAGAGCACGGAACAGCCCACATCGTAGCTATGCTCGGATTCCTCTTCGTTCAGGATAATTTTTATATAGGACGGCGCATCTCCATCGCACACGCGCAAGAGATCGGGCAAAAAGGCGAATGCCGACGCGCCCTCTTCTCCAATTACCTCATCCGTGCGTTTCCCGATGAGCCGTTGCGCGGCGGGGTTGAGATCCACAATCTGCCGCCGCATATCCAACACGATAATGGCGTCGCTCATCCCCTCGAAGACCGCCTCGTAGGCCACCGGCGCAATATCCAAGAGCCGATAGCGAAACAGCCCCCAACTCAACGCGGCGCCGCTCACGGATAGGCCAACGATGCCGAGAGGTAAGTTTCTCGGAAACACACCCATTACATAGAAGACCCCGATCACGCTCGGTACCCCGCCCGCGATGATAATCAGGACAGTCTGACCCTCATAGAGGCGAGGGAGATGGATAAACTTCCGAACCAACATCCAGATGCCCACTCCCATCAATCCATAAACGTAGATCATGAGGAGCCAATAGCCCCAAGCAGGCTTCCAGGCTAACAAAATAGGATCCGTTTCGGTATTCACCCATATCTCTTGATAAAACCATTGATGATGTTCGAACGTCAAGATCATGATCGCCGCAAGAAGTGGAATAATGATAAATACTGAAAAGACCCTGGGAGTCAGGTAACGCCGATGGCCAGTATAACCGAGTACGAATCGCAGCCAAAGTAGAGGAAATAGGCAGAGTCCGAGATCTTGTATTTTGTGGGCCATCACCATAAGAGATTGCGTGCGCCCTCCTATCTCTAAGGCCATCCCCCCCGACACCACCACGATCATAAGCAACGCCAGCGCCAAACAAGCCGCGCCCGGCGCGGAACGTCGCCGCCAACTATAATAAGCGGCCACCAAGGCGATGCCCGCCGCCAGAAACGTCAGAAGCACATAGGGATGAAATTGCCACTGCACGGCTCACTCTCCTTCGCTGAAAAAGCCCCGCCCGCAGGGATAGCTTCTTGGATTCAATCAGTCCGAGACCCCTTCCAATCGCAGCAGCGCGCGCTTGAGATCTAAGCCGCCGCCGAAGCCCGTGAGCCGCCCATCGCTGCCGATGACGCGATGGCACGGCACGATCACGCCGACGGGATTCGCGCCGACGGCCTGCCCCACCGGGCGCGCCGCGCGCGGGCGTCCAATCGCCGCCGCGATGTCGCCGTAGGCGCGCGTCTCGCCATAGGGGATCGCCAGCAGCGCCTCCCACACGGCCCGCTGGAAGTCGGTGCCGCGCAGGTCTAAGGGCAGATCAAAGGCAGTGCGCCGGCCCGCGAAGTAGCCGGCCAGTTGCGCCCGCGCCTCACGCAACAGGGGCAGATTCCCCGCCTCCGGCGCCGCGATGCCATAGCGCGCCAGCCGGTCGATCTCCGAGGGCGGCGCCTCGGCCCCGAAGGCCACGCCGCACAACCCACGCTCGGTGGCGCAGAGCCACAGTTCGCCCCAATCTGTGGATAGGGTCGTCCAATATGAAGATTCGTGGGTCATCGATTTCGCCTCCTAAAAACTCAGCAGATTAAGCAGATCATAGCAGATTGATCACCCAAACAAATCGCCTATAAATTCAAGGGTGAATTTTTGCAATCGCACAACGGCACGTCATTTCTTTGCGTGTTCTTTGCGTGTTCTTTGCGTGTTCTTTGCGTGCCTGACTACCAACTACGTTTACTATCTCAAAAATCTGGTTGGGGGCCGGTGACTAACCACTCGTCGCCGGACAGCGCGCCGACTAAGATGCGCTGGCGGGGCCAGTCGGCGTATTCGAGCGCGTAGATTAGGTAGCTGCCATCCTCGTTCGGCACGAGGCGATACGGCTCGTAGCCGCGCGCGAGCGAGGCCTCGGTCATCGCTCGCACGTCGGAGGCCAGCGCCGACGCGCCCACACCCTCGGTCAGGACGAGATCGACCTCGGCGAGCAGCGTCTCGGCGCGGACCGGCTGATGGCGTTCCCAGGCCGCCACGGCCATCTCCAGCAGCAACTCCACCGCGATCGGCTCCGCCGCGCGGGGCCGCCGCGCGAAGTCGGCGGTTAGGCCGCGCTGCTCCGCCGCCTCCGGGCTGAAGAGGATGCCTATCAAGAAATGCGCGGTCGGATCGTAGGCCGCTTGATAGCCCCGGATCGCTTCCATTAAGTGCAGCTTCGCATCCAGCGCCGCCGAATCCCGCGCCGTTGATGGCAGCGCGTGCAGCCACCACTTCCAGCGCCGCTCGAACTCCGCCAGATCGAGGCCGCTCAGCTCGCGCAGGCCCGCCTCCAGGCGCGCGACGTCGTCGCCGGCCTCCGAGGCCTTCGCCGCATGGCACAAAGTCGCGACGCTCTCCCACCCGAATTGATCGACAACATAGGTCACCAGCGCGCCCGCCTCCAAGTAGCCGATCTCGTGCTGATGGAGGTAAAAATCCTGCGCCAACGTCGCCAGGGGGATGTACCGCCCGCTCCGCACCAGCGTCGCCGTCTTACGCGGCACCGCATCCAGCCGATAGTGGCCACCGGTGATATAGACGGCCAGCCCTTCGCGCAGCAGCGTCGGCGCGCCGTCGCAATCGATGGCCGCGTCTAAACGATGGGTCAGCTCGTGGCGCAGCACCAGATCCATGTGCTGAGGCACGTACTGGCGATCCGCGTAGGCGACGGCCACCCACGCCGAGGAGGCGTAGCCGCCGTGGCCGATAATCCGATCCATCAGGTAGATATCCAACGTCTCGTCGCCGGGGGCCAGGCGCGCCGTGACGGCATCGTAGGCCCAGGCCGCCTGCGTCGTCAGATAGGCGAGGTCGCGCTCGGCGGCGGCATTCGTCAGGTAATGGAGGCGAAATCCGGCGGTCTCTGTCGTCGTCCAGCGCGCGCTCGGCTCCGGGGGCGGGATCTCGCTCTGGGGATGGAGGGTGAGCGGCACGACGACGCGGTTATCCGTCGGATTGGGATCTCCGACTTCGGCCTCCGGCGGGAGATTTAGCGTGACGGTCAACGCCGTCGCGCGCGCCGGCCCCGACGCCGTCCACGTCCAGTAGAAGCGCGCGCGGGGGCGGTAGTCCAACCCCTGCGGCGCGACGGGCGCGCTGTCCGTGCTCCCATCCGGATAAGTCAAGGTCACGCTGTAGGCGTCATTGACCGCCACGCCCGCGCCCAGGCGCGGGACCACATCCACGCTGACCCGATCCCCCACAAAGAGCGGGGCGGGGAAAATCAGGACATCCTCCGCATCGAGGCCCGGCCCCGCCGGCGTCGGCGGCGCGGAGATGGTTGGCGACGGCCCCAGCGACGCGCCAACCAAGATCAGCGCCAGCAACAGCAAGTATTTTGTCTTCAACCCAACACCCTCCCCCTCATCAACGAGATCACATCAAGTCGGGGGATGGTTCGGAAACAGGTTGACACTTTTTTTCTCGTTATCCCAGGCCCGGCGGTTAAAACCGCGGCCACCCTTACGAAGTCGCCCTTCGGCGACTGAGTTCTAACCGGCGAAGGCCGGTTTCGTAAATGTAGCCGCGAATTTATTTGCAAAATTCACAAAATAAAAGTGCAAACCAATTTCTGCTATCTCAAACCATCCCCAAGGCAACCCTGATCTAGATTGTAACAAGCCTTGGCATAATTGCCAGTCAAGCCACGGCCAAAAGTTGACAAACTCCCTCGACGGGCGATAATGACAGCGAAATGACAGCAATGAAAAATAAAAACACAACAACGACGAACGGAAATACAACGCCGCAGATCGTCCAAACGCAGGCGGCGCTCACGCAGGTCGCGGCCCGGTTGCGCGTAGCGCGGCGCATCGGCGTGGACACCGAGTCGAATAGTATGTACGCCTATCGCGAGCGGGTCTGCTTGATCCAAATCTCGATTCCGGGCGTTGATTATCTCCTGGATCCGCTGGCCTTACACGACCTCAGCATCCTGGGGCCGATCTTCGCCGATCCGGAGATTGAGAAGATCTTCCACGCGGCCGACTACGATCTGATGGTCTTGCGGCGGGATTTTAAGTTCCACTGCAAACATCTCTTCGATACGATGTGGGCCGCGCGGGTGCTGGGCTGGCCGCACGTCGGATTGGGCGACATCTTGGAGCGCTATTTTGACGTGGAGGTCAACAAGCGCTATCAGCGCTACGATTGGGGCCAGCGCCCCTTGGATCCCCAGGCGCTCGCGTATGCCTGGCGCGATAGCCACTATCTGCTGGCGCTGCGCGACATCCAAGCCGCCGAGTTGAAGGAGCGCGGGCGCTGGGCGGAGGCGCAGGAAATTTTCACCTATTTATGCGAGAACGTCACCCTGCCCCACTCCAAGAACAAGATGCTCTACTTCTGGCGCATCAAGGGCGTGAACAAGCTGAGCGCATCGGAGAAAGCGCTGCTCTACCGGCTCTACTGCTGGCGCGAGAGGAAAGCCAAGCAGTTGGACTACCCACCGGCGCGCTTCATCAACAACCAGCGCCTGTTGCAATTGACGCGCATTCAGCCGCGCACGATCCAAGATCTACGACGCGCGGGCCTCTCCCGGCAACAAGCCCAACGCTTCGGCAAGGAGATTTTGCAAGCGCTGCGGAGCAATCCCAAGCGCTACCCGCGCCGCCTAACCCCATCGCCGCGCCAGCCGCGCGAGGTGATGGATCGCTACTACGCGCTCAAGGCCTGGCGCAAGGAGGTCGCCGCCCGCCGGGGCGTGGATTCGGATGTGATTTTGCCCAACGCGGTCTTGCAGGAACTCGCTGACAATCCGCCGCGCACGTTAGACGATCTGCTGGAGATCTCCGGCATCGGCCCGTGGCGGCAACAAGCCTACGGCCCTGATATTCTCAAGCTGCTGGAGGAGAATTAG
>JBKHCQ010000083.1:0-11243 GCA_046541755.1 Anaerolineales bacterium
TTATCCTATCTTTAATTCCTAAGTTCAAAACCTTCCCATCTTAATGCCTGATGAGAAGGTTGGAGTTGGGTTGCTATCTTATAACGACGGCTAGATGAAAAAAGTTCCGCGCAGCAAAAAACCCGAGAGACCCTCAGCGCCCTCGTTCCAGGCGCTCGATGAGCCGAGATGGGAGGCCGCGCGCGCGCATCCGCTCCTGGGTAATCTCCACGGGGTAGGGGACGCGATGGTATGCTAAGGTCTGCGCCTCTGTATCGACGATCACATAGCTGGCGCGCGGATCGCCGTCGCGAGGTTGGCCCACGCTGCCGGGATTGACGATCAAGCGCCGGTCTCCAATCTCGATGGGCGTCTCCAGCTCCGGCAGGATAAGATGCGCCTCCTCAGCCTGCGCCTCCCACTCGAATATCAGCGGCAGATGGGTATGTCCCACGAATGCCAGTTGGAAATCGTGCGCCATAAAATTCTCCGTGGCCGCGTAACTATCCACCAGGTACTCCCAGATCGGCTCCTGGGGGCTGCCGTGCGCCAACATCATATCATCGATGCGAACGGTGGTAGGCAAGTCAGTGAGGAAGCTCCGGTTGTCGGCATAAATTTCCCGCTGGGTCCAGAGCAGCGCCTGGCGAGCGTCCCGGTTAAAGACGTAAAGATCCGCGCGACCGATGACGCCCCAGTCGTGATTCCCGACGATGGCGGTAAGGGGAAACTCCTGGAGGCGCTCGACGCACTCGTTGGGATTGGGGCCATAGCCCACTAAATCCCCCAAAAAGAGGATGGCGTCAAAGGGCGCTGCATTGGTAAGGACGGTCTGAAGCGCGGGATAATTGCTGTGGACATCCGAAATTACGAGATAGCGCATAGATTGGCTCCTGGTATCAAATTAAGGTGAGGGTATTACGTGGATAAAAAAGATATAATGATCACTGGCGTTAGACTGTTCTATCATCGCCGCTATAATTGTCACTATAATCGTCACTGTAATCGTCACTATAATGGAGGTTGTAAATAACGCAAGTGTCGCCCCGTCTCAATCGGGCGGGCGGAGGCTGACGTCGCCGACGGGGAAGGCGCGGCGTGATCCGTCGGGTTGCCGCAGCAGGAGCGCGCCCTCCTCATCAACGCCGACGGCCTGGCCCGTGTGAATCGCATCCGGCGTGTGGATGCTGACCGTCTGGCCGATCCAGGCTAAGCGCGCTTCCCACGTGCGCAGTGGATCCCAGCCAGAGTCCCAGCGGGCGTAAGCCGCCTCAAGGCGCGCCAAGAAGTCGTCGAGAAGCGCCACGCGGTCCACGGGATGGCCAATCTCGGCTCGGAGGCTGCCGGCGTTGGGCGCCAAATCAGCCAACACGGTGGCGGGTACATTCACATTGAGTCCCAATCCCACAACCAGGAGAGCCGGCTGCTGCGCCGCGCCGCCGATCTCGCTCAGCATACCGGCGATTTTGCGCCACACGCCGTCCTCGCGGGCGACGATCAGGTCGTTGGGCCACTTGAGTTGCACCTCGATGCCCGCGATTTCGGCGGCGGATTCGGCCAGCGCCAGCCCACATAACATCGTGATGCGCGCGGCGCGCCGCGCGAAAGGCGGCCCCGGCCGGAAGAGCAGCGACATCAGCAGGCATTGGCCGGCGGGCGCGTGCCAGCGCCGATCCAAGCGCCCGCGCCCGGCGGTCTGCTCCTCGGCGAGCACGAGCAGCCCGGCGGGCGCGCCCGCCTTGCCCGCCCTCAACGCCAGCTCATTGGTGGAGCCGACGCGCTCGTGGTAGTCGATGGCGCCACCCATCCAGCCATCGCGGCGATAGGCTTTCAGTTGGGTATCTTTCATTTGAGTCGACTAGTGAAAAATGTATTGCGTAACAAGACCCAGCCTCCACTTTTGCTCCTGTGAGCAAGTATGATACCATAAAATCGATAGCTTGCAGGGTCGACATTGCAAACGCACCCCAGAAATCATCAAGGATGTGCCAGAATTCTAAAACCTTCCGGGAAGCTGCAAATATCCCAAAAATTACAGGAAAATTTCCCTAATCGGGCAATCCCGCCTTGATAAAATCCGCCCATAGCTTCCCGGAAGGTAAATACTTGTTCGTAGTCAGGCACGCAATGGAAAGTTAATGTAATGGAGTGCCGTTGTGCAGCCCTAAAAAACGCCACTCCGCTAGCGCTTCGAGGCTTACTACGAACCAAAATTGATGCTTTTAAGATGATCAAAGTGTTTTTGAATAATTTTTTACATCTTACATACTAAATCATTAGAACTAGAGCGCAAACCTATTTTCCTTTGCAGATGAACTATCCAGAAAGAGAGGCTCTTTTCTATGACACGAGATAACGATCGGCAGGCCGAGGCGACGATCTGGCAGGGGTTTCATCACGCCTGGGAATATAATCACCGGCTGAACCGCTTGGGGAGTTATGTGCGGATGACGCCTGACCCGAATGAGCCGAATGGAGAGCGGCCCCCGGCGGTCGTGGGCCACACGGCGGCCTCCGGCACGGGCGGGGATACCGCGCACTTCGCGGAGTATGTGACGTGTGTGCAGGCGGACGGCGTCGCGTTCCAGGCCGGCGAGGGTGAGACGGAGATCGAGTGCATGCGCGGGGTGATGACGCCTTTTCGCATCCGCGTGGAGGATCTGCCGCTCGCGCCGGATTTGGTGGGCCGCGAGCGCTACACCATCATCCTCAACGGCTTCGATCTCACCGCGCGCCGCCACTCCGACAAGCTCATCGCCTTCGATTTGGAGATCACCGACCCGACGATCTACGCCGACCGCGCAAAAGCCCGCTTCAACATCTTGGGCAGTA
Source organism: Anaerolineales bacterium (assembly GCA_046541755.1). Lineage (GTDB taxonomy): Bacteria > Chloroflexota > Anaerolineae > B4-G1 > SLSP01 > JAAAOZ01. Next base: position 2,812 of record JBKHCQ010000083.1, read on the forward strand.
TGAAATTCGATTGTCGCACGGGCGAATGTCAACTCTGGCCCTTCGGCCTGGAGATCGAGGATGTGGGCCGGCGCAAAAAGAAGCTGGAACCGCCGCCTGATCCCGGCGCGCCGCGTCCCAAGCGCGGCATCCGGCGCTCCGCCGCGATAGACAAGGCCGTCGCCTGGCTCAAGCAACAGATCGCCACCTTCACCGATCTGCCCAACGTCAAGCGCTGGGTGTTAGATAACGGCGAAAATCGCCTGCGGCGCCGCCTCTTCCGCATCTTCGGCAAGCAAATCTACCTGCGCCTGCTCAAATGGCGGATCGCGACGCCCTATATTTTGCGCGCGCACTACGTGATCATCGCCGGGGACGCCGACGCCCTGCGCGTCACCGAGTCCGACATCACCCAAAACAGCTACACCTGGGATACGGAGCACGAGATTCACCACGAGGAGATCGGCGTCCGCCCGGTGAGCATCCGGGGCGCCGATCCCGCCGCCTATGGCTGCAACACGCTGGCTTTCAAGCGGATCACGTTGGAGACCAAGTTGGATGAGGCGTTCAGTCACGATAATCCGATTCAATGGGGACAGGGGATGCACTTGCTGGAATGGAGCGTCGCCCTGCGCGATATCCGGGCGGCGGAGGGGCGGATCACGGCCCAGCTCGATCTCTTCTACAAATGCTGGAGCGAGGCGATGAACGAGGTCATCACATTCACCACGTGGGGCGCGCTGCGGTCGGCGGGCAGCGCCGCGTTAGGGGCGCGATTGGCGCTGCTCCAATTCCAATCGGCCCGCGCCTGCGCGCAGCTACGCCTCCCCGGCCACATCCACTGGCCCGGCGGCGGGCGCAGCGCCAAGGAGCATCCGCGCGCGTGCTTCGAACGGCCCGTCATCCCGCCAAATCCGCCCCAACAACGCGAGGAGACGCGCGATGAATAAGTGGCGCGCGTTGATGCAACAGTTGCGGAACTTCATCATCCGGCTCTCCATCACCCACCTCGTGCTCCTGACAATCACCGTGCTGCCGGGCATTCAATTCAAAGACGCCCTTTTTCGCGTCTGGATCGCGTCGCTGGTCTTCGTCATCCTGACCGCCGTCCTGCGCCCGGTGCTGGTGGCGCTCCTGCTGCCGCTGACGATCGTCTCGGCGGGCCTCTTCCTCTTCGTGATCGACGGCTTCCTGCTATTGCTCACCGACTGGCTCACCGGCTTGGAGATCGCCAGCTTCGGGTGGGCGATTTTGGGCAGCGTGGTGATGGGGGTGATGAACATCTGGGTGCAATCGGCCTTCAAGCGCTTGGGCTGGATGGAGCGCACGGACGAGGACGATCCGCCGGAGATCCTTTCGCCGGGCTGGGGGCTGCGCATCCTGCTGGGCGGGGGGCTGCTCTTCGGCCTCGCGCTGGGCGTTATGGCGGCTTTTCAAGTTGTGTTGGCGCTCTCCACTCTCATCAGCAACCTGCGCATCTTAGGCGTCGTCGGCCTCCTCAGCCTGGTGGGCATCGCTTTCACCGTCGCGTGGTTGGTCGCCGAGGGCCTGGAGGCCAACAATCGCGCCCGCTTCAGCCTGATCGCGACCATCATGACGGTGAGCGTCACGACCATCGGCCTCGTGGTGATCTTCTCCTTGCCAAAGCCAGCGGTCAAAGTCCCGCCACCGCCGCCGAACGTGCAGTACTGGTCGCTGCCGACCGGCTCGCGGATCGCTTATTATGCTTATCCGGCCCAGGGCGAGATCCAAGAGACGCCCATCGTCTATCTGCACGATGGGCCGGGGATGGCGGTATTGGACGCGGAGCGGGAATTCTATCGCCGGTTCGCCGAGGATGGCTTCGATGTTTATCTCTATGATCGGATCGGCGTGGGTCATTCGGGGCGTTTGGAGCAGATCAGCGCCTACGGCCTGGAGCGCGATCTGGCGGACTTGGACGCGATCCGGGACGAGTTGGGCGTCAACGAGATGATTCTCATCGGCCAGGGGGCAGGCGCGGAGTTGGCCGCGCGCTATCTGGGCCGCTATCCAGAGCGGGTGACGCGGGCCATCTTCCATTCGCCCACGCCCTTAGCAGATGATGCCGCTTTCTTCGATAACTACGCCCGCACCGGCGCTCCGCTCGGCCCGAATCCGGTCTTTGAGCCGCGCCTGCTGTTAGCGGCGGCGCTCGCCGGCTACGGGCCGGAAGCGGCGGAGAACATCGCATCGCAGGCGGAGATGAGCGTTCTACTGGCGGAAGCCTTCACGCCCCAGCTTTGGGTCTGCGGGCGCCATAGCGCGCTCGCGCCGGAGATCGATGCCGCCGGCGCGACCTTCAACTACTACGTGCAGGTGCAGATCGAGCTGAGCGAGCAAACCCTGCCCGATCCGCGCCCAGCGCTGGATGAGAACCTCACGCCCAGCCTGGTGTTAGCGGCGGAATGCGATTACATCCCGTGGGGCGTGATCCAGCAGTATCAAGAGACGCTGCTCAACGAGAAGGTCATCTACTTCGAGGGAGCGGGGCACATGATCCAACTCACGCAAGGAGGCGCGCTGGGGGCGACGATCCGCGCGTTCCTGCTGGAGGAACCGTATCCCATCTCGCCGTATGAGGGGCCGGGCAATCCCCGTCCCATGCTGGGGCCGTGAGGGGAGAGCACGGGATCAAGTTTGAGGCGATTTTCACCAAGCGCTTTATAAACGGGCGGCAATCACATCCAGCACGACAAAGATGCTCATCGGTTTGCTGGGAGCAACTGCATCATCACGTCCCTCGTGGACGTGATAAGGGAAATTTGGTACGTCAGGGAAATGGGGTGTGTTATCCCACCGTTGGATCAGATGATTGTGGACATCAGCCCAATGGTAACTATACGTGATAACAACAATCTGGTCATTAGCGCGACGTTGCGCATATTCGGAAAACTCGAGCCAGCTACCATTAGTCAACGTCTAGTCAACGTCAACCGCGCTCGCATGTGGCCATCAACCATCGTGGTTCGTTCACGAGTAATCTGAAATTCTGCTACCACCGGATCAGACAACAAACGCTCTTTGACGGCGTCGAAATAATCGGTGATACTCACGCCTGCGCCTCATCGGCCAACAAACGGAGACGCTTCTGGAGATTATTTCGCATCTGAACCAAAGAAGCCCACTCAACGTAGTCCATCCGGTCATCTGTCTGCCCTGCCTGGAAGCGCTGGTAAAATGTAGTTGAAGAAAGATCGTACCGTTGTTCAAACTCAGTCAGATCAGTTTGCACCTGGTGCAACTGCGCTCGGCACACCTCAGCTTCGTGGGCCAGCAGCTTTTCTAACGTACGATCCATCAAGTCGCTAACCAACCCTTCTTCATAGAGATGAGCCAGCGTGATCAAACGCTGGGCCGTCGCACACCCCGAAGCCAATTGTATCTCCGCCATCGCACCCTCCTATCAAACTATCAAATTGACATGATCTAGCATTTCGAAGCCATCCCGGTAGTCTATCTCAATTATAGCACACGTTGTGAAAGCCTAGAGGGATGAATCAAGCCCGGTACGTGATTTGACCATTTTCGAGTTTCTCGGTACAGTCGGAGAGGAGAATGGACCAACACCCGCAGAAACCCAAGGGAGGCAATATGCCACACAACGAAGATTTCCCATCGCCGGAGGCGACGATGGCGCTGCTGAAGGGGCGACGCAGCATTCGACAGTACACGCCCGATCCGGTGCCGGATGGGTTGCTGGAGCAGGTGCTGGAGGCGGGGCGCTGGGCGCCCTCGGCCAGCAACCGCCAGCCATGGCGCTTTATCGTCATCCGCGAGCTGGAGATCCGCGCGGCGGTGGCGGAGCACGCGGCCTACTACTTCATCCGCTGGGCGCACGTGGAAGAGGCGCCGGTCATCATCGCGCTCTGTGGGGATCGCAAAAATCGCGTCTACCGGCAGTTTCTACATGAGGATATCGGCCTGGCCGGCGGGCAGATGATGCTGCAAGCGGCGGCGCTGGGCCTGGGCACATGCTGGATCGGCGGCTTGGATCGCGAGGCACTGGGCGACATCCTCAAGCTGCCGGAGCACATCGAGTTGGTGGGGCTGCTCACGCTGGGCTTTCCCGCCGAAGCCCCCGATCCGCCCCCACGGAAACCGCTCGCGCAGATGGTGCATCATGGCGTCTACGGCAATCAAGAGCCGGGCGCGGCGCAGGCGGGTGCGCTCCAGGCCGGGCCACTGAGCGTGTTGCTGCGGAAATTGCGGATCAGTTTGCGGTTTTGAGCAAATCGAAATCAAGCCCTGAGCGGATCGTTAGCTCGGCGATATCTATGCGTTAGCGGGGATCTGCCGATCCCTTTGGAACCCAAGAGGATAAAAAAGAGCCGAGGGATGATCCCTCGGCTCTTTGCGTTATGCTGTAACGAGTGGGCGCAGGCTCACTCCTTCTCGTAAGGTTGCCCATCGGCGGCGGGCGGGCGCGATGCCCCGACGACGCCGGCCAGGACGATCATCGTCACGAGATAGGGCGCCATCAGTAGGAACTGCGAGGGGATCGGCACCGCCGAAATCGCCAACTTAGTCTGCAAGGCGTCGGCAAAGCCGAAGATGAGTGAGGAGCCGAAGGCCCCGATGGGATTCCAGTTGCCAAAGATCATCGCGGCCAGGCCGATGAAGCCTTTGCCCGCCGTCATCAATTCATCAAAGCGAGCGACGGAGCTGAGCACCAGATAAGCGCCGCCCAACCCGGCGACCATCCCGCCCATAATGACGTTGACATAGCGCGTCATAAAGACGTTAATGCCCAACGTATCCGCCGCGCGGGGATGCTCGCCCACGGCGCGCGTGCGCAAGCCCCACTTCGTGTAGAACAACATCACAAAGATGCCAAAGACCAAAATGACCGTCAAATAGACGAGCAGGGTATGGGTGAAGATCGCCGGCCCCAGGATGGGAATCTTACCCAACAGTGGAAGGGCGATTTTGCTGAAGGTGGGAGGACTGTTGAGGGCCGAGTTCGCCTGCAAGTAGCGCGAGCTGAAGTAGCTGGTCAGGCCCGTCGCCAGGATGTTGATCGCCGTCCCGGCCACGATCTGATCAACCTGGTACTTGATCGCCATGACGGCCAGCAGCGCGGCCATCAGGCCGCCGGCGAGTAAAGCGGCAATCAACCCCCACCAGTAGCTCCCCATCACACTGCCGATCAACGCCGACATAAAGGCGCCGCTCAACATCATACCCTCGATGCCAATATTGACGATACCGCTGCGTTCGCACAGAATCCCGCTGAGCGCCGCCAGCGTGATGGGAATCGCACGCAGAAAGGTCGAGCTTAACATCCCGGTCAGGTTCATCGATCGACCGCGCGCCGCCCACGCCAAGAAAGAGAGGACGAAGAGGCCCGCGACTAAGCCCAGCACGAGATTGATGTTATCGAAGCCTTTGGCCAATTGCCAAGCGCCGGCAAAGGCGGCCAACGCGGCCATCAGATACAATCCCAGTTGGGTGTTAAAGATCAAATCGGGGATGGCAATGACATCCCCCCGGGACACATTGAAGACAAATTTTGTTTCCAGTTCCCCTTCCGTGCCGGGGACAAAGAGGATCATAATTAACAGTGCGAAGACCAAAAAGGCGATGCCCATCCCGACGGCGCGTCGTTTTGCTTGTTTAGGATTATTTTTCATGCTATAACCTCCTCCATCCTACATTTGACCCCAACCACGGGTCAGGACCAGTTCTTCCTTCTCCAACCCACGGACGCGATAGATCACGCGGATGATCGCCGGCGCCGCGATAAAGACGATGATCAATCCCTGTAAGATCGATGTGATATCGATGGGAATATGCGCCACACTCTGCATATTCGTCGCGCCGGCGCGGAGAGCGCCGAAGAGTAGCGAGGCCAGTAACACACCGCCAGGATGGCTTTTCCCCAATAGCGCTAGCGCGATGGCGTCGAAGCCATAACCGGCGGAGAAGGCGTTGGGCATAAAGCGGATCACGCCCAAAATATCCGCCGAAGCAGATAGACCCGCCAACGCGCCGCTGATCAACATCGTCACTACGACGATCTTTGAGACATTGATGCCGGCGTAGCGCGCGGCGTCAGGACTCTTCCCCACGGTGCGGATTTCATAGCCCAGGGTTGTTTTGTACAGAAGCCACCAGATGAACGCCACGGCAACCAAGGCTAAGATAAAACCGGCATTGAAGCGAATGGATGAATCCGCCGGGAAGAACTGAGGCAAATAGGCCGAAGGTTCAATCACTGGGCTGACCGGGCGGAAGCCCTCACGCGCCATCGGGCCACCGACATCCAACATATACTCGGCCAGGCGGATGGCGATGTAGTTCATCATAATCGAGTTAATCACCTCGTGCGCGCCGGTCTTCGCCTTGAGCAGGCCGACGATGCCGGCCCAAATCGCACCGCCGATCATGCCGCCCAGCAGGGCCAACGGCAGGTGAAGGATCATCGGCAAGCCGGTGATGCTGTAGCCAATGAAGACCGAGAGCAAACCTCCGATGAAGTACTGTCCCTCAGCGCCGATATTGAAAAGCCCTCCTTGGAAACCTAGAGCGACGGCCAATCCGGCGAAGATATAGGGGGTGGAGAAGCGTAATGTCTCCGTGATGTGGTAGACATCCCCAAAGGCGCCGTTGAAGAAGGCGCTGTAAGCCACGGAAATGACCTCCCACGCGCGCCTCAAACCGGCGCCGATCCCCCCGCCAAAGGCGATGATGACCGTGTCATCGGTGATGATGATCAACAACGCGCCGATGATGAGCGCGGTGACAATCGATAGCACCGGGACTAACAAAGTGTCGCTCGCGGATTCCAGAATCGACATAAAGTCCTGAGCATCTCTCGTTTCGTCTCTTTGTTCTGTGCTCATGCTAACTCCTTTATTGCCTCCAAATCGACCCAATCCTCCAGATCGTCCGGATCGGTCACACCGGCCATCAAGAGGCCAATTTCTTCCTTCGTCGCTTCCTCAGCCGGGACGACGCCCATAATCTTGCCATCGAACATCACGATGATGCGATCCGCCAGCCCCAGCACCTCATCCAGCTCGGCTGAGACTGCGAAAACGGCGGCGCCCTCATCACGTTTGCGCACCAACTGCGAGTGAATATACTCAATCGAGCCGACATCTAAGCCGCGTGTGGGCTGCGAGGCGATGACTAATTTCACATCGCGGCTCAGTTCGCGGGCCACGATGACCTTCTGCTGGTTGCCGCCGGAGAGGCTGCTCACCAGGGTCATAATGCTCGGCGTGCGCACATCGTACTCCTCCACCAACTGCTCGGCCCGCGCTTTGATCTTCTCCTCGTGCATCACGAAGCCCGTCGCAATGGGCGGCAGGTAGTAGGTATTGAGGATCAAGTTTTCCGCGATGGGATAGCCCAGCACGAGGCCGTTGCGCTGCCGATCCTCTGGAATATGGGCGGAGCCTGTCTCTGTAATCACACGCGGCGAAGCGTTGGTCACGTCGTGGCCGGCAATCTTCACCTGGCCCGCGATGGACTCGCGCAAGCCGGTCAACACCTCCACCAACTCGGTCTGCCCGTTGCCCTGCACGCCGGCCACGCCGACGATCTCACCGGCGCGCACCTCAAACGAGATACCTTTGACAGCCACCTCGCCTCGGTCGCCCATGGCTTTGAGATTCTTCACCTCGAGCACCACGTCCTCTGGCTCAGGCGGTTCCTTCTCCACAGTGAGGATCACCTCCCGGCCGACCATCAGCGAGGCCAAGTCGCGCTCAGTGCTCTCCTCTGGATCGGCGGCGCCGACCATTTTACCGCCGCGCAGGACGGCGATGTTATCCGCCAGCGCCAACACCTCTTTGAGCTTGTGGGAGATAAAGATCACCGACTTCCCCTGCGAGACCAAGGATCGGACCACCTCAAACAGCCCTTCGACCTCTTGGGGCGTCAGGACGGCCGTCGGCTCATCCAAGATGAGAATATCGGCGTTGCGATAGAGCAATTTGATGATCTCCACGCGCTGCTGCAAGCCAACGGGTAAACTACCGACCAGAGTTGTAGGGTCGACATCGAGGCCGTACTTGTGGGAGATCTCGCTGATCTTTTCTGCTGCTTCAGCGCTATCCAAGAAAACGCCATTCTTGACCGATTCCATGCCCAACATTACGTTCTCTGTGACGGTAAACACCGGCACCAGCATAAAGTGCTGATGCACCATGCCGATTCCCAAATCAATAGCATCATTTGGGCCTTCGATGTTCACTTTTTCGCCCCGGACGTAAATCTCGCCCTCATCGGGGGTATAAAGCCCATAGAGCACATTCATCAGCGTGCTCTTACCGGCGCCATTTTCCCCCAACAACGCCAAAACTTCCCCCTCCTGCAGGGTCAGATCAATGTGATCATTCGCCAGCACCCCGGGGAAGCGCTTGGTAATCCCTTTGAGTTCCAATACTGGGGGCATACAGTTCCTCCTTAATAAGAAGTTACAAGTT
>JBKHCQ010000084.1:0-11243 GCA_046541755.1 Anaerolineales bacterium
TAACCAAGTTCAAGGCAAACGAAGTTGGGGTGGATGGGCGTGATAAATCGTTTAGCGTGCAACCTCGTGTGTCTTGGACGCCTTGGAACTGCTTTGTTTGCCCCTTTGCCCTGCATTGTTTGACAAGGCAATTCCCTATGATATAATCCCTTTCGCTGTTGAGAGAATATAAATCCAATATCAACTAAATCAACCGATGTTCTCGATACGAATCCTAAGGAATGAGAGATAGCGATTTACTTTTTCAATAAGCAGGTTTCTTTTCCTTAGCCCTAAACGCCGCCCGCGATCGACATACCGAAGCGCTGGCGGCGGTGTTGCATGTTAAATTTATGAGAAAGATACAAGCATAAGAAGTGCTCTGATCGATATCAAGGAGGCACGATCCGATGAACTTGAGACGTAGATTCTTAAGCGCTTTGTCCTTGTTGGCGCTTGCTGTGATGATGGCCTCGCCTGTGTTGGCGATTGAGACGCCGCGCCCGGTCGTGCAGGAGCCGGGAACCAATCTGTTGAAAAATCCAGGTTTTGAGGGAATCGGTCGCCCCGTCAATAACTCCAGCCCAAATTCCAACAACTGGACGCGCGATACCTTTACGGGCACCCCCTATGGTGAGATTTTCACCCCGGAGGGTTGGGTGACGTGGTGGCAGGAAGGGGAATTTAAGCGACCCGAATGTAAGGTTGTCCCCAATGAGCACCCCTTTAGTGCGGATCCGGTGCGCATCTACGATGGATATTACAGCGGCATGTGTTTCACATTTTTTGGGAAACAGAATGCCGGCTACTTCCAGGTTGTGCGGGATATTCCGCCCGGATCGGTGGTGGAAGGTTCGTTCTACGCGCATGCCTGGGCCTGTGGTGAGGATGACAACGGCGCTCTATCATGTGCGGAACCGCATGCTTTTTACTTCCAAGTAGGTATCGATCCAAATGGCGGCACAGATCCCTTCTCCAGCAATGTCGTTTGGAGCGATCCTTATTATCACTATGATAAGTTTGGTCTCGTCGGACCGGTGCAAGCGACGGTGGGCGAAGCGGGCGCGGCGACCTTGTTCATGCGCGCTTATGGTAAGTGGCAATTGAAGCATAATGATGCTTACATGGATAACGCGAGCCTCAAACTCACCTCCACCGGCGAGACGCCGACGCCGACCTCCCCGCCGCCCCCGCCGACCTCCGAAGCGCCGCCGACGCCGCAATTTACGCCCACGCCGCGCCCCGATGGCGCAGTGGTGCATATTGTGGAGACCGGCGATACGCTTTTCGGGATCGCATTAGCCTATAATGTGGATCTCGATGAGTTGCGGCGGCTCAATGCGGGCACGCTTGGCCCCAACGATCTGCTCTCCATTGGGCAAGAGGTCATCATCTCCGGCAGTCCCAGCGCCGTCAGCCCCACGGAGACGCCTGAGCCAGCTCAAGAGTCCGAACCTACTGAGCCGCCAACGGGCGAGAATCCGCCGGAGACCCAAGCGCCCGGTAACGGGGAACAGCAGACGCCCGCGCCTACCGGTACCGGTGACGGCAATAGCGCTTCCCTTTGTGTCTTGGCCTTCCAGGATATGAACAATGATGGGTTCTATCAGTCGGAAGAGGGCGAGATGGCGCTGCCGAATGCCGAGTTTAATCTGGTAGGCACGTCTGGGCCGGTGGGAAGCTATACGACCGATGGCATCAGTGAGCCTTATTGTTTCCAGAATCTCGAACCGGGGAATTACGTGCTGCGGCATAACGCGCCGTCTGGCTACACGACCGATATCGGGCCGTGGAATGTGTCTTTGGGCGCGGGACAGACATCTTCGATTGAGATTGGCTACGTGCGCGGCGAAGCTGCGTCGCCCGATGCGGAGACCACGCCTAGTCCAAACGCCTCGCCGGATGATGAAGAGACATTGCCCCCCGTCGAGGGCGAGGGCGAGACAGAGACGGACGGCGTGACGCAGTTGCTCAACACCGTGTTGCGCGTCAGTGGGATCGTCGTCTTATTGCTGGCGATTGCGCTGGGCGGGTTGTTTTTCCTTTCCCGCCGTTCGATCTAAATTCGATCTAAATTCGATCTAAAAATGTAACCGTGTATAAACCACCACGTAGACACAAGCCCCGGTTAATGCCGGGGCTTGTTCCTGTGGATTGAGACAGTTTTTCAAGTGAGATCATCCCGCCATCGCAAATCTGACCAGCGTTCTCGCAGGAGGAACATCTCTTCCTCCTCCTCGAAATCATAGACCACCTCGACGGTCAAGGGATGGGCGCGTATCATCTCCAATTCGACGCCACAAGCGGGACAAAAAATGCGATCTCCAGGCGCGAGATTAACTCGCTCTGGGAGTGCGGCATGACACTCTGGGCATTGCATTGGCGGCCTCCCTTAATTTAAACTTACACTTACAGCCTTAGCCCCCGGACACTTTTTCCAGATTATTCTGGATCAGCGGATATATAAGAAAGCGCAGACGATCCATCCGCTTCATCTGCTGATGCTGAGATAAAAGTGAGAAACTGTCCGATAGATGGTTTACAGTCCCCTCTTTTACGTTGTTACCTAGGTTGGGGGGGGGGCGCAGTAGCGCTTGACGATTGCACCCGGTGAATTCCTGAAGAGCCTACAGTATTAAATTGTATTCACTATAATGAAGCTCATAAGAATGTCAAATCTTTGACTTTTTGATTGACTGTGTTAAGATAGGGCTAGGTTTATCTTATTTATTCAGCAACGATAGCCGTGTTTATGTCTCTGAGTATTGTAAGGAGTGCCATAAAAGTATGTTAGGATTGATGGCATACTTGCGTAGACAAATTCTTTATTCATACAGGGCGACTGATTTGAGTCGCCCGCAATTTTTATTATGGAGAAAACGCAATGAGTGCAAATATTATCTTGAGAATTCTAGGATTATTAGTTTTTGGTTCCCTGGGTATGGCTTTAAGCGAAAGTTCCGCAGTACAATTTCTTAGTCCTGAAGTTATTAGCGAAGATCATTTGGCGATTATTTTAGGTCTGTTGGGCGCTGGGATTGGCTTCGCATTCACCCCCGCCTTGACGCTTAAGCCTTTTCGGCGACTTAGAAAATTCATTCAGCAGCTACCGGCGCACATCATCTATTCGGCTACAATTGGGCTGTTCGTGGGCTTGGCCCTGGGCGGGATCGCGGCGTATCCGATCTCCTTATTGCCCAAACCGTTAGGGCAGGTGTTGCCCTTCGTCGTGGCTGCTCTTCTGGGCTATGTTGGCGTCGTGGTGACGACCACACGCACGGATGTGTTGCAAAACGTGCGTGAAAAGCTTGTCCCCGACTTTGTATCGCGCGGCGCGGCGCCCATCATTAAAGAGCCAGAAACATGTCGTCCGGCGGTACTCTTGGATACCAGTGTGATCATTGATGGCCGCATTGCCGATATCTGTCGCACAGGCTTCATCCAAGGCGAATTGGTCGTCCCCCTCTTTGTGCTAAACGAACTCCAGCACGTGGCGGATTCGGCAGATACTCTGCGGCGTAATCGCGGGCGGCGTGGCTTGGAGATCCTCCGGCAATTGCAGGAAGAATCGCCCGTTCCCGTGCGCATCACCGACGCCGAAGTCCCCGAAGTGCGCGAGGTCGACGACAAGCTGATCGCTCTGGCCAAAGAACTGGGGGCATCTATTTTGACCAACGACTATAATCTCAACCGCGTCGCTGAACTACAATCGGTGAGCGTGTTGAATGTGAATGAATTGGCCAACGCCGTCAAGACCGTGCTCTTGCCGGGCGAGGCTTTCGCCATCCACATCTTACAGGAAGGCAAGGAGCCGAATCAGGGCGTGGGGTATCTCGACGACGGCACGATGGTCGTAGTCGAAGACGGCGCTGAGCATCTAGGAGAGACCTTAGATGTCACCGTCAGCAAAGTTCTCCAAACAGCCGCCGGGCGGATGATCTTTGCACGGCTGGATAATAACGGACAGGCTTAAAGGGAGCATTATGGGAGCATTGGATCGATGACATTGAAAATTTACAACTACCTTACCCGGGAGCTAGAAACCTTTACCCCCCTTCATGAAGGGCGCGTAAATATGTATGTCTGTGGCCCTACGGTCTATGATCATTCCCATTTGGGCCATGCCAAGACCTATGTTTCATTCGATGCGATAGTGCGCTATTTTAGGCGCCTGGATTACAAAGTCCGCTATGTCCGCAACCTCACGGATGTTGGCCATCTACTGGATTCGGGCGAGGATCGCATTGCGAAGGGCGCGCGCCGCGACCGCGTGGAACCGATGGAGGTGGTCGATACCTACGTCAAGAGCTTTCACGACGATATGGATGCGCTCGGTGTACTACGACCGAGCATCTCCCCGCGCGCAACTTGCCATATCCCGGAGATCATCCAATGGACAAAGGATCTGCTGGCCAAAGGCTACGCTTATGAGGTCGATGGCAATGTCTACTTCTCGGTGGCGGAATTCCCAGAATACGGCAAGTTTTCCCATCGCAAGTTAGAGGATCAGGAGGCCGGCGCGCGCGTCACCGTGCGTGATGAGAAACGCAATCCGGCCGATTTTGCCCTCTGGAAGCGCGCTGACCCGGAGCACATCATGCGCTGGCCTAGCCCCTGGGGCGAAGGCTACCCCGGCTGGCACATCGAATGCTCCGTGATGTCCAATAAGTACCTGGGCGCGACCTTCGATATTCACGGCGGCGGTCTGGAGAATATGTTCCCTCATAATGAATGTGAGATCGCCCAATCGGAAGCGCGCCACGATCAACAATTTGCTAACTATTGGCTGTTGGTCGGCTCATTGACGGTCAACGGCGTGAAGATGAGCAAAAGTTTGGGGAATTTCTTGACCATCAAGGATGCGCTGGAAATCTACACGCCAGAAGCGATTCGTTACTTCATCTTGAGCAGCCATTATCGAGGCCCGGTGGATTACAGCCGCGAGGCTTTGCGCGCCGCGCAGCGCGGCATTGACCGGATGCACCACACCATCCGTAAGCTCCGCCGTCGCATGGAGGCGTCCCAGCCGGTCAACACGGCTATTCTCTCCCAGGTCGCTAGCCTGGAGGATTACCGGCAGGATTTTGATGCCGCGATGAACGAGGATTTCAACACGCCGCAAGCGCTCGCCACGCTCTTCGATTTTGCCAAGGAGGTCAATCGCTACTTGGATCAAGAGCCGCAGGTGAGCATGGGCACGTTGGCCGCGATGGACAAAATCGTGCAGGATCTAGGCGGCGATGTGTTGGGCATCTTGCCCCAGGATCTAGTGGATGAGCGCGTTGGCGGCGATACGGTCGAGGGCCTGGTTGAGCTGCTGCTTGATCTTCGCGAGGAATATCGTGATCAGCGCGCGTGGGACAAGGCCGATGAGATCCGCGATCGGTTGGCCGATTTGGGCATCGCGCTGGAGGATGGCCCGGAGGGCACAAGCTGGCGTCTGATGAGCCGGACCTCCTAGCCAATCGAACCGATGCGCGAAACTCTCTATGGTCGCCAGGCGATTCGAGAATCCTTGCGCGCCGGACGGCGGCAGCCCTATCGTCTCTTGCTCTCCGCGCGCGTGGAACAGAGCGCCATTATGGACGAGATCGTCGCGCTGGCGAAAGAATACCGCGTCCCGATTAAGACTATGGACCGCTACGAAATGGATCACATCGTTGGCCATGATCGCCATCAAGGCGTGGCGTTGGAAACCTCAGACTACCCCTACGCTCGCGTCGACGAGATGTTGGATCTGGCTCAGAGGCGCGAAGAACCCCCGTTACTCTTGATGCTCGACCTCATTCAGGATGTCTACAATGTCGGGAGCCTCGTGCGCGCCGCTGAGGCGTCCGGCGTCCACGGGATGATCATTCAGCGGCGGCGGGCGGCGGAGATCACCGCCGCGGTCGTCAACACCTCCTCCGGCGCCGTTGAACATCTCTTGGTCGCGCAGGTCACCAACTTGGCCCAGGAAATCGCCCGCATAAAAGAGCCGGGCGTGTGGGTCGCCGGATTGGAGGCCGCCCCCAGCGCGAAGCTCTACACCGAGGCCGATCTCACGATGCCGTTGGCCCTCGTTGTGGGCAGTGAAGGGGAAGGCTTGCGTCGTCTGGTGCGGGAGCGCTGTGACTGGCTGATGGCTCTGCCGATGAAGGGCGAGATTGCATCGCTCAACGCCGCCATCGCCGGCTCCATCGCGCTCTACGAGGTGCTGCGGCAACGCGGCGCCGCCTCTTAGAATTTAGAGAGCAAGGAGGATGTGAACTATGGCTATCGTAGCATTTTTAGGCGCGGCCGCCCCAACCCTGATCACCGTTTTGGTGATTGGCGTGATCGCGGCGGCGGTGACCCTCGTCCGCACCGGGCGGGAGGGTCGGCGGCGCATCGGCTTGGCGATTGGATTAGGGTTGGCTGTGGCGGTGATCCTGTTCGGCGTAGCGGCGCTCACCAACGCCTACACCACGGTGGACTACGGCACGGTGGGTTTGGTCGTGCGCTTTGGCGGCCTGACCGGCCAGGTCTTCGAGCCGGGGCTGCACTGGAAGACACCCTTCATCGACCGCCTGGTGATTGTGCCTACCGTGGTGCAGTCCTATGAGACGAGCGACAATCCTGGGGAGTCCGGCGCCGATTTCACCGATGTGGCCGTCACGGCGCAGACCACGGACGGACAGCAGATTCGAGTGAAATATACCCTACTCTTTCGCATCCCGGCGGAGCACGCGGTGGAGATTATTCAGAACATAGGGTTCAGAGAGGCCGTCGTCGAAAATGTGATCAAGGCCCATTCCCGCAATCTCGCGCGCTTGTGGGCGCAGAATTACTCGGCGGCGGATCTCTACAGCGATGAAGGGATCTTCGATTATGAGCAATCCGTCGGTTCCGCGCTGGCCGAGGAGTTTGATGAATTCGGGGTCGTATTGAATGATTTTCTAGTGCGTAAAGTAGAATTTAGCGATCAGTACGTCGAGGCCATTGAGGACAAACAGATCGCGCAGGAGGCCATCGAGACCGCGAAGTATGAATCGGACGCCGCCGAGTATGAGAAAGAGCGGCAAATTCGCCTGTCGGAGGCGGAAGCTCAGCGTATCCGGCTGATGGCGGAGGCGGAAGCCGAACGGGCGCGTCTTTTGGCCGATGCCGAAGCTTACAGCATCGAGAAGCGGGGTGAAGCGCTCCAGGCTTTCCCGGAGTTGACCCAGTGGGAGTTTGTGCGCAATCTCCAGAACGTGCAGTGGGGCATCTTGCCCAGCGAAGGCATCGCGCCGCTGATCCCGATGCCGGAGTTTCCAACGATGGAACAAGAGGCGTCGTCCTCAGCGTCCTCGTCTTTGCCCGATTTGATTCCCACGCCGCCGACGCCTTTGACGCCCACGACAGAGACGCCGTAACGTCGCCAGCATCCTTAAAAAAGACGGCCGGCTCCTTGAATTGAAAAAGGAGCCGGTTTTTTCGTGCAGATAACAGGCAAGAGACTTATAGCAGATCGCACTGCATTTGAAGCAACGTTCGATGGGTGTTGAAGCCCACGGTCAGCAGCGCTTGATGCAACGAGGCTTGATCGGCGATGATGGCGACGGTGGCCCACGGACGTGTCCGGCGCATTTCATACGTCACATACGCCACGGTCTCGCGCGCCCCCGCCGCGCCGGCCAATGGATGGATGAACAGATCCCACTCGTGGAAGCGCCCGCGACGGTCTGTCCATACACGCGCGGCCAATCGCGCCTCGTCCCCCGCCATCTGGAGCCAGGATCGCTCCCGCTCACCTGAGAACCACATCTCGATGGCGCGCATCATCCCGCCAAATTCGTAGATATTCGGGCGGATGCCCAAAATCTCCCGCTGGCGGCGACGATAGATCGCCTTGGCTAAGGCGAACCAGTGTCGCTTATCCTCCGGGCGCGAGGCGCGCCACACCTGCTGTGATGTCAGCGACGTTGGCCAGAGCTTCCCCGCCGGGTGGATCATGTGTTGCAATCGTCCCACGGCCTGGTATCCCATATCTTCGTAGAGCCTGCGGGCAACTTCATTGTCCTCGCGCACCTCCAGGCCGATCCATTTGCCGGAGTGCGACCGCACTTTCTCCGTCGCGGCGTCCATCAACGCGCGCCCGATCCCGTGGGAGCGGAACTCTGGATGTACCACGACATTGCCGATCAGCCAGCCGCCGGTGGAGCGCGGATAAGCCGGGCGCAGCGAGAGATTGCCCACCACGCGCCCCTCCTCCACCCAGACCAGCCCCTCCGGCGTCGGCTGTGAGGGGGAGAGCCACTGCGCCCAGCGTTGATATTGGGCCACGCGCCGCATCTGCTCCAACATCTTCAGCCCTTTGGGATCTAGCTCCTCGCCAAAGCCGATATCGATCAGCTCCACAATCGCGGGCATATCCCGCTGGCCCTGAACGGGGCGGATGCCACTTTTCACAGTTTTATCGCGTCCGATCATGATCTGTGCCGTCGCCATCGCGTCTGTCCCTCTCTTGATGTCCGCGTAAAAGACTCATCATTCTCAATTTAACCTGATTCTATGTCATTCAAAGGGCATGTCAAGGCTAAAAAAGTGACCCTGGGATTGGAGATGGTTTCATTGCCTAAAAGCGGGCCTCAGTCTATAATGGACTGGATTGAATCTAGGAGGATAAAGATAAATGTATATAAAGAGACGAAACTTCTGGAAGATGTGGCTGGGACTATTGCTGTTGGCGGTATTGGCGGGCGGCTGTCGGCGCACGGACGCGCCGGCGCTCCCGGAAGTCGATCCTACGGAGACCCCGCTGCCGGCGGCTCCCGAATCGACCGCCTCAGAGCCGACGGCGACCGCGACGCCGGCGCCGTTGGCCGCTGTCGTCAATGGTGAGCCGATTCCGCTGGCTGAGTTCGAGCGCCAGATCGCTAGCTACGAGGCGTCGATGGCCGCCGCCGGGCAGGATCCGAGCACGGCAGAAGGGCAAGCCTCTCTGGCCCGAGACCGCGAGTGGGTGTTGGATCGGCTAATCGAGCAGATTTTGATCGAGCAGGCGGCGCAGAAGGCCGGCGTCACCGTCTCGCAGGAGGAGGTCGATGCCAACATCACATCCCTCAAGGAGGAGATCGGCGACACAGCCTTCCAGCAGTGGCTGGAGCAGGAGGGGCTGACGGAGGCGCAGATGCGGGAGATGCTGCGGCGGGAGATGATCGCCACGAAGATGGCCAATCAAGTCGCCACGGAGATCCCGACCCGCAGCGATCACATCCACGCGCGCCATATCGTCGTCGCCACGCCGGAGGAGGCCCAGCAGGTGCTCGCTCAGGTGCAGGCCGGCGCCGATTTTGCGAAGCTGGCGCAATCCCATTCCCAAGATGGCAGTACGCGCGATAACGGCGGCGATTTAGGATACTTCCCCAGAGGCGTCTTGACCTCCCTGAAGGTCGAGGAGGCCGCCTTCCAACTTCAACCCGGTCAGGTCAGCGAGATTATCTCCAGCTCCTTGGGCTATCACATCATTCAGGTTATTGATCGCACGCCGGATCAAGAAATCAGCCCAGAGAACATGCGGTTGATTCAAGACCGCGCAGTGCGGCAGTGGTTGGATCAACTCTGGGCGGAAGCTGACATCCAACGTTTCCCTGCGACGGCGACCGACGCATCCGAATAACGCCGCTGCGTTCTCCTGCTCCGGCCATCAAAATTTAGGAGGCTTATCGTGACTCGAGATCGCATTTTCGATATTCTGACGTTGCTGATGTTGGGTATGACATTGATCGTTATTTTGGTTTACATCGCCATCGCCATTAATCCTTTCTTGCCCATCAACCCCTTCCCGCCGATCCAACCCACGCCGATGATGGTGATCGCCACCGATACCCCCACGCCGACGCCCGGCCCGGAGGATGTGCCCACGTGGACGCCCACATCAACACCAACGATCACGCCAACGCCGCTCCCCACCTTCACGCCGACGATCACGCCGACGCCTACCGAGAGACCGCCGACGGCGACGCCGACACCGACGCCCACCGAGACGCCGCGCGTTACCCGCTCCCCTTATCCCTTCACCTACGAGATAAGGTACGAGACCCCCTACTACGGCTGCAACTGGACGGGCGTCGCGGGCATCGTGCAGGATTTGGACGGCAATCACCTTCGAGGTTATCCCATTCACGTCTGGGGCGGCGGCATCGATGTTGTCGTCACCTCTGGGGATAAACAGGTATATGGCGATTCCGGTTGGGAGCAGTTCTTTAGTGCCGCGCCGATAGAGAATCGAGGGGGATTTCGCGTTCAGATCCACTCGCAATACGAGCCGCACGCGCCGATTTCTCAGGAAATCGAATTGAACTTCGAGGGCTACTGCTCCACGGCGCTGGCTTATATCGTCTTTACCCAGAATCACTAAGCCCAGGCCATTCATGACCCCTACGCTCTACATCGTCGGCACGCCGATTGGCAACTTGGAGGATATGACCTTCCGCGCCGTGCGCATCCTGCGCGAGGTGGCGCTCATCGCGGCGGAGGATACCCGCTCGGCGCACTACCTGCTGCGTCACTACGAGATCGATACACCCGTCACTTCGTACTTCGAGGGCAACGAGCGTCGCAAACTCCCCACGCTGCTGGAGGCGCTGGCTCAGGGGGATGTGGCGCTCATCTCGGAGGCGGGCATGCCCGCGATTTCTGATCCCGGCTTTTTGCTGATTCAGGCCGCTGTGGGCCGCGAGATCCCTGTTGTGCCGATCCCCGGCCCGTCGGCGCACACCGCCGCGCTTGTCGCCGCCGGCCTGCCCACCGACCGGTTCCTCTTCTTGGGCTTTCTTCCCCGCAAGACGTCCGAGCGTGACAAGGCGCTCGTTGAGATCGCGCCCCTGAGCGCGACGCTCGTCTGCTATGCCGCGCCCCATCGCTTGGCGGCGGTGCTGCACGCCCTGCGCGAAGCGTTGGGCAATCGCGACATCGCGCTCTGCCGGGAGCTGACCAAATTCCACGAGGAGGTCTGGCGCGGCGATATCGACGGCGCGCTGGCCCACGTCGAAGAACAGGCGCCGCGCGGCGAATACACCCTCGTCATCGCGGGCGCGCCCGCCGAGGACGCCGTTTGGGATCGCGAGCGGGTGCTGGCCGCGATCACCGAGCGCATGGCGGCGGGCGATTCCCATTCCCAGGCCGCGCGCCAAGTCGCCAAACGCTCCGGCTGGCCGCGCAGCGACGTCTACGACCTGAAGACATAATTCGGAGGCTCCGTGGCGCTAGGTTTTCTAACTTGCAACTTGAAACGTTCAACCGATTTTTAGAGGAGGATA
>JBKHCQ010000085.1:0-11153 GCA_046541755.1 Anaerolineales bacterium
TAATTAGACATTATCCAACCTCCTTGAAAGACCAGTTATAGAAGACCAGTTATAAGTTGAAAATTACAGGTTGACCGTCACGACTTCATTTGTGTCATTTGTGTGTCATTTGCGTCAATCGATCAATTAATATCACCAAAGGGTGAAGATCGATCGGTTTTTCCAAATAGAATTCCACGCCCAGCTCCTCGGTGAGTGAGCGGTAGCGCGCGTCGGCAGAAATCATCACGACCTGTGTCCCCTGCTTCCGAAGGGCCGCTGACTTCTCGCGGAGTAGATCGGTGCCGCGCCCTTTGCCGATATGTACATCGCACAGGAAAATGTCGAAGCGCGTGGATTCGAGCAGTTCCTCGGCTTCCTCCAAGGTTGCAGCGGTGTAGACATCGTAATCGCTCTTGCGCAGCGCGCGCGAGAAAATGCGACGCAGATGGTCATCATCCTCCAAAATGAGAATTTGGCGGACGTCGGCGGTCTTACTGACCGTGCTCTCCACCAGGGAGCGCATCTGATCCACGGTGAAGGGCTTGTCCAAATAGCCGTTCAGGCCCAAATTCTCCAGTTCCTCTTGTAGTTCCGATGAGCCATAGGCGGTCATCAGGACGATTTGGGTGGTGGGGGAGATCTGATGCACAGTTTGCGCTAAGTCCAGTCCACTCATCCCCGGCATCTTGTAGTCGGTGATGAGGAGTGCGTAGGGCTTCGCCCGGACTTTCTCCAGCGCCGTCTTGCCATCTGAGGCGGTTTCCACCTCGTAGGCGGCGCCCAACTTTTCCAAACCCGCCGCCAGCGTCATCGTGACCGTTGGCTCATCGTCGACAATCAAAACTCGTTTTTTCTTCATCCTCTAACTCTGCGCTCTATCTGCTGATTTTACTTAATCTGCGGATTGTGATTTGAGAATGTCGTTCAATGTCTCTTGCGCCACGTTGCGAATCTCCGAAAGCTTGACCGGCTTATCCAAGACGCGTTGAATCGCCGCCGCCGCCGAGGGATCGCGGAGTAGGTCGTTGCTGTACCCGGTGACCATCACCACGCCGGTCCCCGGATACTTCTGGCGGATTTGGGTCGCCAGCGCGACGCCGGTCATCTCTGGCATCTTGTAGTCGGTGATCAGCAGATCGAAGGGCTGCTCCTCGAAGAGCCGCAGCGCCTCCTTACCGTTATCCGTAATCATCACCTCGCAATTGGGCAGTTTCTCCAGTCCCTCCTGCAGCGTGAACGCGACGAACTCCTCATCATCGACGATGAGGATGCGATGCGGGCGGACATCGGGCGCGGGGCTATCCTTCGCATCTTGGGCTGGGACGTTTGTCGGCTTGAGCGCGGGCAATTTGACGGTGAAGGTGCTGCCTTTCCCCAACTCGCTCTCGATTTCCAACTCTCCATTGTGCGCCTCGACGACCTTATGCACGACGGTCAACCCCAGGCCCAATCCGCCATAGCGGCGCGTGGAGGAGCCATCCAATTGATGGAAGGGCAGGAAAAGATCCGTAAGCTCACTCTCTTCGATGCCGATGCCGGTGTCGGTCACCGACAGATGCACTTCATGGTTCTGGGCGTCCGCTTTCAACTCGATGGTCACGTGGCCGCCGTTGGGAGTGAATTTGATCGCGTTCTCGACCAGGCACTCAACCGCCTCCTGGATCTGCTGACTATCCCCGGAGATGTTGGGTAAATTGGGGGGTAACTTTGCCTCGAACTCGATGTTGTTCGCTTGAGCCTTGGCGCGTTGCCCCTCCACCATCTGGGCAATGAGGGCGGAGAGTGAGATCGGATGTCGCGCCACCGCGCCGGACTCGACCGAGAGCAAGGCGCCGATGCGTGAAACGACCGTGTTCAATTCCTGGGCGCGGTTGGCGATGATGAACATCGCCTCTCTTTGCTCGGGGGCCAAATCGCCCAACTCTCCATCGCTCAACAAATCGGCATAGCCCTTGAGGACGGTGAGCGGCGTGCGCAACTCGTGCGATACAGTTTGAATGAAAATATCCTGAAGCGCCTTCATATCCTCAGGTTTCTCCTGCTTCGATTGTGGGAAGTTAACTTCCTTAACTTCCTTAACTTCCTTAACTTCCTTAGATGACTTCTTAGCCATAGATCTTATTCTCCTCGTTCCCCGAAGGTACTATTTTGTGATATAGGTTAGGGCATTCGTCCAATATGAGTTCCTGTGATCTACGCGATCTATACGTGATCTAATACTAACGTCCTTATTTTAAGACAAAATTAGCATGGGCGCCGTTAGGGATCTGTAGTGGCAATGTGGCAGTTTTGTTGGCTTGGCTCTTCAGGAATTCGTCGGCAAAATCCAAAAGAATCAGGCTTCCAATTAGGTCATTGCTCGCTTGAATGGATGGGGGTATACTGACTGAAAGTATGCTGCGATATACGCTGTGATATTCTGCGGGAGTCACCTATGCGCATCGTAAGGCGAATCATTGGATTGATCCTTTTCCTGTTTGGCTTCTACGTTGGACTTGTCGTTGGCGGGGCGGCCACGCTGATCACGTGTGAGCGCGTCACAGCGGATCGCGTCGACTGCGCGACGCAGCCCGCGCCGCTGGGCATCCCTGTTTCTGCGGGTACGATGCACACGCTCCCCGATGTTCAGCACGTCACGACCGTCGACGTTGATTACCTGGGGCGGAACTTCCAATTGGTGTTCGAGACCTCGGAGGAGACGGTCTCCCTGCACGAGGAGATGACGGTCAATGAGCAGGAGACGGCGGAGCGGATTAACGTCTTCCTCCAAAATCCCGCCGCCGATGCGCTGTGGATCAACTACGTCGACTGGGTGCGTGTGGCGGTGGGCATTTTCGTAGTCGGCGGCATTTTGGGCGGCTATCCCGGCCTCTATCTGCTCTTCCGGGGTTTTTGGCGCGATCTCTTCCGCCGCCTCGATTGGCGCTTGGCCCTCTCGGCCATCTTGAGCCTCTTTGCGATCTTCTACATCGTTGTGCTACTGCGCGTCACGACGGTGACATGCACCCGCGTCAGCGCCGACCGGGTTGACTGCCGCCAAGAGGAGACCTGGGCCGGATGGTTACCGGTGGGGGAACCGCTCCCGATCCCGGAGGCCCGCGGCGCAACTACGGATAGTCGTCGCTCCGCCAGTGCAACGCGGAGAAGCCAACGCAGCGTGTTTTACCTCAAAGTGAGCACGGCGGATGGCGTCGCTGCTGCCATCGAGTACTTCAGTCGCAGCGCGGCCCAGAAGGACGCCGAGCAAATCAATGCTTTTATCGCCGATCCTGATCTTAATATGGAAACCGTCGCCGTGAATAACCTCAGTCCCGCAACAACGTATCTTGTGATTTTCCTTGTCCTTGCCACTATCGTCTTGAATGTCTTTTTTGTGCGCTGGTACATCCGGGATTCGTGAGGGATGTGATGGCTTGTCTTGGATCGCCAGATCCAAGACACAAGATGCTGGCGTGGTAAAATTAAACAGGCGACCCCGATGGGGTCGCCTGTTGTCTTGACGTGCTATCTCCAGAAGGTTCGTCTACGGAATCTAACGGAATCTAACGGACCGCATAACCGATGCCCCGCACCGTCTTGATGATGTTCTCTTCGCCCGTCGTCTCCCGGATCTTCTTGCGGATGCGATAGACGTGGTAGCGGATCGTATCGTTGGCCTCCCACGGCTCGCTTTCGTAGCCCTGCACCTCGCGCATCAGCTCCTCCGGCGAAATGACGCGTGGCGACTCGCTGATGAGATACGCCAGCACATCGAACTCGGTGGGGCTGAGATGCAGTCGCTTTCCCTTCAGGGTGATGAGATGCTGCGCTAAATCGACGCGCAGCCCCTCTTTCTCCAGGGTAGTGTCCGGCTGTGCCGCGGGCGCGGGAGAGAGCGTAGGGGGAAGGGGGGTATCGTCAATAGTCGCGCGCGTGACTTGAATATCGCGCAAAGTATTGCTGAGATTCTGCTCCAATTGGAAGAGCAATTGGCGTTGGCGGATGCGTTGCTGGCGATTCTGCAGGCCGGTTTGGATGCTCTCGCGGATTTCATCGGCCTTGCACGGCTTGAAGAGATAATCGTGCGCGCCCTGTCGTAACGCCTCCACCGCCGACTCCAACGAGGCTTGGCCGGTGAGCATAATCACGACCGTATCCGGCGACGTCTGGCTCAGCGTGTAGAGCACCTCGGTGCCGCTGATGTCCTCCAACTTCAAATCGATGAGCGCCAAATCGAACCCTTGCTTGGCGATTTGTTCCAGGGCCTTCTCTCCGCTGGCGACAGCGGTCACATGATGACCGTCCTTCTTCAGCAGTTCTTGCAAGAAGAAGCGTATACTACTTTCATCATCTACGATAAGAATTTTACCCTTAAGCACGGAATCCCAAACCTTCGTTATGATAAGCGCGTGATCTTAAGCGCGTGATCTATTGATATTATCCAAAAAACACAAAAAACACAAAAAGCAGAAAAAGCACAAAAAGCAGAAAAAACAATGAAAGGCTATCAAGCTTATTATAGATGCGCGCCGGAAGCGTTTTGTTACAACTATGTGACACCTCATGGAGACGCCTGCGTCTCTGCTTGGGTGGGCAAAAGCAAAATAAAGGTCGAACCTTTTCCTACCTCACTTTCGACCAAAATCTGCCCCTCGTGTGACTCGATTATACCATAGCTGATAGACAGCCCCAATCCAGAGCCATGCGCCTTCGTCGTGAAGAACGGCTCGAAGAGGCGCGCTTGCGTCTCCGGCGTCATCCCGACGCCGGTGTCGGAAAACGCGATGCGCACCATCCCATCCTCCCGCGCCGTGTGTAGGGTGAGCGTCCCGCCGCTGGGCATCGCGTCGATGGCGTTGAGCACCAGGTTCAAGAAAACCTGTTTGAGATGCGCCGCGTTGGCCGGAATGACGGGAAGATCCTCGGCCCAGTGCTTCTCGATGACGACGTCGCTGTGTTGAAGCTGTTTGCCGGAAAGCTCCAACACACTGTCTAAGATGGTGTGCACGTCGATCTGATCGAGTTCTTCCCGCGCCGGGCGGTAGAAATCGCGAATGCGCCGCACGATGGCCGCGATGCGCTCGATCTCGTCCTCGGCGATGCCCAAATAGCGCTGTAATTTTTCCGGTCGCTGCTGGCCTTCGATCTCCTCATCCGCCAAGGTGAGGCAGCCTTGAATCGACTGGAGCGGGTTATTGATCTCGTGAGAGATCGAGGCGATCAGCCGGCCCAGCGCGCTCATCTTCTCGCTCTGGATGAGCTTGGCCTGCGTGGCGCGCAGTTCCTCGATTTGCTCGAGCTGTTTTTGATAGAGGCGGGCGTTCTCCAAGGAGATCGCCGCTGAACTACTGAAGGCCTTGAGAATCTCCAGGTCGTGCGTGTTGAACGTCCCGTGAATTTTGTTGATCACTTCGATGACGCCGATGCCCTGCCCCTTGACCATCAGGGGCACAGCGATCAATGATTGGGTTGTCAATCCGGTCACCTCGTCGATGCCGCTGTAAAAATTGCGGTGCTCCTGCGCGTTGGGGATCAGAATCGGCTCCTGAGCTTGCATCACCTGGCCCGCGATGCCCTCCGTGGCCGAGAGGCGATGGCCGATCAACTTCTGGCACTCAGGATTGGCCAACGCTGAGAAGACCAGCTCATCGGTTTCAGAATCGTAGAGCATGACAGAGGCATCCTCCGTTTCTAGCAGAACGTTGACCTCGCGGATCACCTGTTTGAGCACGGTGTCCAAATCCAAATTGGAGGCCATCGCGTGGGTGGCGGTGTTGAGCGCGGCCAACTCGCGCGCGTTGCGCTGAATCTTGGCGTAGAGTCGTACGTTCTCCATCGCCACAGCGGTCTGACCGGCCAGCGTCTGGAGCAGTTGTTGATCCGCCGGCGAAAAATGATCGCACGCCTCGTGCTCCGCGTTGATGACGCCCAACACCCGATCCTCAATTTTAATCGGGACGCACAGCTCGGAGAGATACCTCGACCCCTCATCGAGAGGGGGCTGGTAGCGCGGATCTTGGGATGTGTTTGGGATGTTAACCGCTTGGCCTTGGCTGGCCGCTGCCGCGCAGATGCTTTCCGCGCCATCGATGGGAATCCGCCGCGTGGGGCTGATGGTGAACTCTCCATCGATGATGTGGAAGCGTCGGATCAGCTCCCGATGCTGTTCATCGACGACGCCAAACCCGACCAACGTGGCATCGATGACCTGCGCGGCGGTCTGCAACGTGCGCTTGACCAACGTCTGCTCATCGCGCAGCAGGGTCATCTCCTGCCCCAACTGGTGGATGGCGGCCAGCCGCTCGGTCAGGCGCTTGCGCTCGGTGATGTCAATCATCACGCCGCGCAATTTCACCGGCTTGCCATCTTCCACGATCACGCTCGCGATGCCGCGCAGCCAGACGATGTTACCCTCCGCGTCGATCATCCGGTATTCGAACTCGTGATCCTGCAATTGCCGGGTCGCCGCTGCGCAGAATTCGACGCTGGTCTCGCGATCCTCTTCGTGGATGTGGCGCGGCCAGAAATCCGGCTCCGTCGTCCACCGCTCGATTGGATAGCCCAACATCTCCTCGGCCTGTGGGCTGACGAAGGTGAATTGTTGCGTGGCCGCGTCCGCCTCCCACACGATGCCGTCGATGGTGTTGACGAGGCCGGCGTATTGTTGTTGGGACTTGCGCAGTGCCTCTTCCGCGCGCTTGCGCTCGATGATGGTGGCCAGCGTGTGCGCCGCTGAGTTTAGGAATTCGATCTCGTGATCTTTTCGCTCGTGATCGGGCTTGAGATAGAGCGTCAGGACGCCCAGCGGCGTCGCGCCGGAGAGGATGGGGACGCAATAATGACCGTGCGGCGTCAGCATCCTATCTGGGCCGGGGAGCTTGTGGCGCTCGTCTAGATTGCTGCTGAAGATCATGCGCTTTTTGGCGATGGCTTGGCCGCACAGACACTCGCCGATAGCAAGATTCTGGCAGCCCATCTGCATTTCCACATCGAAGCCGCGCGATGCTTCTAACGCGAGATTTTCCCCGCGCCCATCATCGTCCGTGAGAAAAATACCGCCTTTGGGCAGGAGGGGCAACCAAGAGATGCTCAGGATGTGTTCCAACGCTTGGTTGAGTTGCTCATCGAGTGTGGCCTCCGGCGTATTCACGGAGATGCGCAGCAGGGCGTTGAGCGCGCTCTGGTGGTTATGGCTGATTTGCAGCTTCTGCTCGGCGCGCATCCGCTCGGCGATCTGCGCCTCAAGTTGCTGATTGGCCTCCGAAAGCTCCGCTGTGCGCTGCTGGACACGCACCTCCAGCTCATCGTGGGCGCGACGCAGCGCCGCCTGCGCCTCGCGCAGCTCGCGCTTGAGGCGCAAACGTTCCTTGGCGTGGCGCAGCGCCGTGTTGAGCGTCGCTTGCTCCACCGGCTTAGGGATAAAATCGGAGGCGCCCTCGCGCAGCGCCGCGATGGCCATCTCCATATCACCGTGGCCGGTGACCAAGATCACCTCCGCCTCCGGGTCGCGCTCGCGGATCGTCCGTAGCACCTCGAAACCGTCCATGTAGGGCATCCGCACATCGACCAACGTGATGTCGGGCCGCGTCTCGCGATAGATCTCCAAGGCAGCCTGTCCATTCGAGGCGGTGATGACGGGGTAGCCCGCCAGCGTCAGATTCCGGGAAAAGGTGTCCAACACCCGTGCATCGTCATCGACGACTAGAATTTGTGTCTCTTCTTGAGTTGGCGACATAATCGTTCTCCCACGTTATGTTGTGTGTAAAGAAAGGTAAAAGAAGGTAAAGGAAAGTAAAAGAAGGTAAAAGGAGGTAAAAGTAGGTAAAAGTAGGTATTTCACGGGAATGACTTTCTCCTCAGGACTCAGTATCGGTAGGAGAAATTATATAGGCGGTAGGCGGTCTGGTCAATGACAAACTCGTTCTAAAAGCATTGGGGAGCCAACTTTGGCTCCCCAATTAGTTCACGTGGCAAAATGTGATGGCGTGTGGTATGCTTTTTACAGATTAAAAGATCTGCAGGATGCGGGTGAAGACTCCCTTGAATCTTAGTCCTCAGTCCTTGATCCTCAATCCTCAATACCTCACATCTATGTGACGCCGCGTCTCGGCCGATTCCAAAATCGCGTCGCAGACGACGGCGGCGCGATAGCCATCCTCGAAGGTGGCGCCGTAGGGCGCGACGGGCTGGTCATTGACGATGCACGCCAAGAAGTGGCTGAGTTCGTGGACGAAGGTATGCTCCCAGCCGATGATGTGCCCTTGCGGCCACCAATGTTGCCACCACGGATGATACGGCTCGCTGACCAGCACTTTATGGAAGCCGCGCGTCTCCTTGGGCTGCTCTCCGACCCAGAAGACGTCTATCTCGTTCATTCGCTCCAGGTTGAAGCGTAGGGTGCCGTTTTCCCCGTTGATCTCCAGCACCTGATGGTTCTTCCGCCCGGCTGCGAAGCGCGTCGCCTCTAACGTGCCGATGGCCCCCTGCTCGAAGGCAATCGTGGCGACGAAGGCATCGTCCACATCGACCTCGCCCATCTCGCCGCTGCCATCCCCCAGGCGCCGCTCCTTGATAAAGGTGCGCGTCATCGCGCCGACCTCGGTGATCTCTCCCACCAAGAAGCGCGCCAAATCGATGATGTGCGCGCCCAGATCGCCCAGCGCGCCGCTGCCGGCCTTATCTTTTTGCAGGCGCCAGATCAGCGGCAGATCGTAGTGGCTCATAATCCACTCCTGGAGATAAGTGGCGCGGAAGTGGTAGATGCGGCCCAACGCCCCGCTCTGGATCAACTCGTAGGCCTGGCGGAGCGCGGGCACGAAGCGGTAGTTGAACGCGACCATGTGCTTGACGCCGGCCGCCTCCACCGCGTCCCACATCTCCTTGGCCTCCTCGGCGGTGCGCGCCAGCGGCTTCTCGCAGAAGATGTGCTTCCCCGCCCACGCCGCCGCGATGGTCGGCTCGGCGTGCTGGTGATTGGGGCCGCCGTTGTCGAAGAGCTGCACCCGCTCATCCGCGATCATCTCGCGCCAGTCGGTGTAGGCTCGCGCGTAGCCGTAGCGACGCGCCGCCTCCTGGACGGCGTCCTCCGTTCGCCCGCAGATCGCCTCTAAGCGCGGGATCGCGGGCGGCGGATACATCATATAGGGGATCTTCTTGTAGGCGTTGGTGTGCGCTTTGCCCATGAAGGCGTAGCCCAGCATTCCCACGCCGACCTCCGGCGCTTCGCGCTCGGCCCTCGCGCCGGCCATCGTGGTGAACCCGCCGCCTCCGTTGTTGGCGTTAGCTTTGTTGGTTGTATCGGTCATATCTTAGGTCTCCTTAAAAGTGGATTTGTGGGTTAGAACAACGTGTAGCGATGTACATCCGGCACGCGGTCGAAGTCGGCATCGTGACTCAGCAGATCAAAGCAGTTGCATTTTTGCATAGCGGACACGTGGAGCGCGTCACGGGGGCGAAGTTGGTAGCGGAGCATTGTTTTGTCCATCCGTACCAGATCATCGGCGTTACAGGATAATAGAGTCAGATGAGGGAAGGCGCGCAACTCGGTCAGAGCAGGCGCTAGTCGGGGATAGAATTCAGCAATCAGTGCCGTCTCCCGGTCACGCAGATGATCCAGAGGCGAGCCGGGGTAGGTGTCGCTGATAAGCGCCAATAGCATCTTGTAGGCCAGTTCGTCGAAGGTCAGGACGGAGGTGTAGGCCATCAACGTGCCCTCGCTGATACGACGAAACAAAGCCTCGGTCTTCTCATCTTGCTTGCGTAGGAAGACGTACAGGATCATTGTATCCAGATAGAGGCTGGAACTGGTGAAAGTGGATAGGGCTTCAGCCATTGGCAAAGCGCTCCCACTCGAGGAAAGCAGTGTATTCCTCGATAGCAGAGTGAGTTCTCGGCATGGGGGGCGCCAGAATCCCGGAAAGGCGCGTCACAATGTCCTCCGCATCTCGCGCCGAGGACGGTTGTGATTGTGCCAACACCAACTGGCGCATTTCTTCTAACTCCTGCATCAGCGCATCGATGCGCGCAATCAATACGCGCGTGGCGGGGGAAGATAGGTCAATTGTATTCATTGGTTCTCCATGGTGCTATAGTGATGCTATAGTTATGACTCGCTGCTGAACGCCGCGTCGAACGCCACATCCGAAGGCGTCAGATCTAAGCTGCGGACCAAGGCCAGCGCCTCCGGCGCGCCCTGCTCGCGGTTCATCCCGTTGTCCTCCCACTCGACGGAGTAGGGGCCGCCGTAGTCGATGTCGTTGAGCGCGCGGAAGATGCGCTCGAAGGGGACGCCGCCCCGCCCCGGCGAGACGAAATCCCAGCCCCGGCGATGATCCCCGAAGAAGAGGTGCGAGCCTAAGATGCCGTTGCGCCCATCTAACAGGCGGATCGATTCTTTGACGTGCATGTGATAGATGCGGTCGGCGTATTCGTAGACGAAGGCCACCGGATCGACCATCTGCCAGTAGAGGTGGCTGGGATCGAAGTTGAACCCGAAGGCCGCCCGGTGATCGATGGCCTTCAACGTCCGTTGGGCCGTCCAGAAGTCGTAGGCGATCTCCGAGGGGTGCACCTCCAGCGCGAATTTGACGCCGACCTCATCGAAGACGTCCAAAATCGGATGCCAGCGCTCGGCGAAGTCCTGATAGCCGGCCTCAATCATCTCCGGCGGCGCGGGCGGGAACATCGCCAAGGTGTGCCAGATCTTCGAACCGGTGAAGCCGTTGACGATCTCCACGCCGAAGCGCTGCGCGGCGCGCGCGGCGTTCTTCATATCCTCGGCGGCGCGCCGCCGCACACCCTCCGGGTCGCCATCGCCCCAGATGTGCGGCGGGACGATGCTCTTGTGCCGCTCATCGATGGGATGATCACAGATGCACTGGCCCACCAGGTGATTGCTGATCGCGTAACATTCGAGGCCATACTTGGCCAGCAGATCGCGCTTCTCTTGGACGTAGCCATCGCGCTCCAGCGCCATATTGATGTTGAAATGATCGCCCCAGCAGGCGAGTTCGAGGCCGTCGTAGCCCCAGGCGCTGGCTTTCTCCGCCAACGTCGCCAACGGCAAATCGGCCCATTGGCCTGTGAATAGCGTAACGGGTCGTGACATATCATCTCCTTTTAATTTTTTAATCGAGTTATGACTCTACTGAAAGAACTCTAAAAATCCGATTTTTTAGAAATTTACTACTAGA
>JBKHCQ010000086.1:0-11062 GCA_046541755.1 Anaerolineales bacterium
TGATCATCCATCTGCTCCATCTGCTTAATCTGCTGATGTCGGGTAGGTGGGGGCGACCTACGGGCGCATTTACAAGTTGGGGGAGGACAGACTTCGGAAGTCTCGAATACTGCTCTGCCTATCAAATTATGCCGAGAGGAGCAATTTTGAAGCCCTGCGCACATCGTTCTCGTAGACTTCCGAAGTCTGACGCTCGTGCTCCCCCAAGTTTTGCATACGCCCTCGACCTACTTTCCACCAGATGTTTATTTGATGATTTGTCGCTTTGTCGCTTTGTCGCTTTGCCTATTCCCCCAGCGCCTGATCCAAATCCGCCAGAATGTCCTCCACATCCTCCAGGCCGACGGCGAAGCGCACCAGGCCATCGGTGATGCCGGCCTCCAGGCGCGCCGCGCGCGGGACGCTGTGATGCGTGGTGCTGGCGGGATGGGTGATGAGCGTGCGGACGTCGCCCAGGCTGACGGTGCGCGCGCAGAGTTGGACGCGATCCATCAAGCGGGCGCCGGCCTCCAATCCGCCCTTCAGCTCGAAGACGACCACGCCGCCGCCGCCCTGCATCTGGCGCCGGGCCAGATCGTGCTGAGGATGATCGGGATGCCACGGGTAGCGCACCCAGGCGATTTGCGGATGCGCGCCCAGCCAATCCGCGATGGCCAGCGCGTTGGCATTGTGCCGCGCCATCCGTAGCGGGAAGGTCTGGATGCCGCGCGCGATCAGCCAGGCGTTGAAGGGACTGATGCAGCCGCCGAATTTGCGCACCGGCCCGGCCAGTACGCCGCGCGCGAAGTCGCGCGTCCCGACGACGGCGCCGCCGATGGCGTCGCCGTGCCCGCCCAGGAACTTGGTGGCGGAGTGGAGCACCACGTCGACGCCCATCTTGAGGGGCTGCTGGTTGTAGGGCGTGGCAAAGGTGTTGTCGATCATCGTGATGATGCCGTGCTCCTGGCCCAGCGCCGCCAGCGCCGCGATGTCGTTGAGCGCCAGCGT
Source organism: Anaerolineales bacterium (assembly GCA_046541755.1). GTDB lineage: Bacteria > Chloroflexota > Anaerolineae > B4-G1 > SLSP01 > JAAAOZ01. The sequence goes on from JBKHCQ010000086.1 coordinate 988, forward strand.
GGGATTGCCGGGCGATTCCAAATAGAGCACGCGGGTGTTGGGGCGCAGCGCCGCCGCGAAGGCCTCCGGGCGCGTCGCATCGACCAACGTGGTCTCGATGCCGTAGCGGGGAAAGTCCTCCATCAGCAGGTGATAGGTGCCGCTGTAGAGGCCCGTCGTCGCGACGATGTGATCGCCCGCCGCGACGACGCTCAGTAGCGCCGCGCTCACCGCCGCCATCCCCGACGCGGCGGCGACGGCGGCCTCGCCGCCCTCCAGCGCCGCGATCTTCTGCTCCATCACCTCGATGGTGGGATTGCCCCAGCGCGTGTAGATGGGCTGGGCCTCGGTCTCGAAGGCGCGGGCGGCCTCCGCGGCGCTCTCAAACAGATAAGTGCTCGCCATGCGGATCGGCGGCGCGACATCGCGCGGCTCAAGTTCCCCCCCGGCGTGGATCGCCTGAGTGTGCATACCATAGTCGTGATGAGTCATAGTGTCTCCTCGTATAAAATCCTTGGTGATTGTATTTGATGTGAAATTAGCTAAATGTAAAACGTATTGCGTATTCCGTGTTGTGTAAAATTACAAACCCTTACGAAGGTTATGATGTGGCTCGAATGACAGGATGTTAGTCTATGGGCATAATGGTTGTGAACGCCGGAACGATTGCGGAACCTTCGCAAGGAATTCTATTCGCTGATTCGCTCATTCGCCCATCCGCCCATTCGCCCATTCGCTCATTCGCCCATTCGCCCATTCGCTACGCCAGGCGCTCCAGATCCTCATAGCGGTTGATGACGGTCTCCAGCAGGGCGCGGCGGAGCGGTTCGCCGGTGAGATTGTGGTGGCTGATTTTGTGGATGCGCCGGGCCAGTTCGTCATCGTGCAGCACGTCGCGGATCCACTGCTCGAAATCGCCGCGCGCAATATGATGCTGGATCGATTCGATGGGGACCTCGGCTAGCGCCTTGCGAAATTCCCAGAGGTTGGCGGCGGTGCGATGGAGGTAGCGTTCCTTCTCCTGGTGGAAATAGAAGCGCTTGTGCTCCGGCAGCGGCGCGCGCAGGTATTTGTGCAGGTGGCGGATATGGGGGATCGAGCGCGGCCCCACTCGAAACTTAATCAGCGTATCCTCCTCTTGCCCATCCGATGCGGCGCGCGCGGAGGGGCCGCCGGGCCGATTGAGGCAGAGGTAGGCTTGCCCGCGCGGCAGCGAAGGGAGCGCGGCCATCGCGGCCGCGCCGCCGCTGTATTGGGTCAACTCCGGTTCGAGCATCTCCAGCTCCGATGGCAGCGAGAGCCGGGTGAGCAGCCAATGATCTAACTTCTTCATCAGGGCCGGCGCGATGTGACTGGGCCGATAGCTGATCATACCGAAACCGCCCCATTCCATTGCATCCAAGAAGAGATTCGTGAGCCGCTCGCCCGTCGCCGGGCAGAAGCTTTGAATCTCATCGACTAAGAAGCAATGGGGGCGTCCGCGGCGCGTGCGCAGGCCGCGCATCGCGTTGAGAAACTCGATTAGATACTCCACGCGCTCCTCTAAGGTGTAGATTGAAAGATCTAATACTAAGCTGAGCGTGTTCCACTCGCAAAAATTGATCACATCGGAGACGGTGGGGAGGCGCTTATCCGGCCCGCCTAAGAGCAGGGTGTGCGGCGCGGTGCTCAACCCGCGATAGTCGCCCTCTGGGTCGATGATGGCGACCTGGTAGCCTTGCTTGAGCATCTCCTCCGCCAACAGCCCCGCCAGCCAGGATTTGCCGCTGGCGCTCGCGCCGAAGATGCCGATGTTCTGCTCCACCAACTTGAAGGGATCGATGTGCACCGGCATCCCGCTGATCCGCTCGCCCAGCACTAACCGCCGCGCGGGGCGCGGCGCGCGGGGCGGCGTCTCGCCCGCGATCAGTTGCTCGATGAGGGCTTGGACGCCCTCGCCGTTGGGCAGGGGCAGCACGGTATCCGCGACCTCCTTGAGCAGCGGGCGGGCGTTGGCGACGGCCACCGAAAGCTCGGCGATATCGAAGAGGCTGCGGTCGTTTTCGGCGTCACCGCACGCGACGACGTTGCGCGGGGAGTAGCCCAGCTCTTGCAGGGCGTAGCGCAGCCCCGTGCCCTTCGTCGCGCCCTGGGGGAGGAGCATCACCGCCTCGCGGTTATACTCGATGTTGCCCGCGCTGCGCGTCTGGCGCATCGCTTTGAGGACGTTGCTGTCGTGGGGCGTGTAGGTGGCGACGATGGCCAACCCGCGCTCCATCGGCACCTCCATCATCTCCAGACGCTGCACAACATCGGGGGAGATCCGCCCAAAGGGCAGGAGGATGGCATCCCGCTTGGGAAAGTAGATCACGGCGCCGTTTTCTGCCACGATGGCCTCACATAATTCAGAAAACGGGCCTTTGTCGAGGATCGCGTTGAGCGTCCGGCCGGTGACCAAGATGATGGGCAGGCCGGCCATCTTAGCGCGCCGCAGGGTGGTCCAAATCTGGGTGGGCATCTCGCCCGTCTGGGTCAGCGTGCCGTCGAAGTCGCTGGCGACGACGATTAGGTGGGCGCTCTTTCGCTTCAGCGCTTGCTCGGTCAGCGCCTCGGTGGGCGGGGGCGGCGTCTCGGCCTCCGGCGTTGTGATCATCGGCTCGCGCATCACCCGCTCCACCAGGCGGATCAGATCATGGAGCCGGAAGGGTTTGGGGAGATAGGCGTTGGCCAGCTCCTGCGCCTCTTTTTCGATCTCCGGGGAGCCGTACGCGGTGATGAGGATGCTGCGCAGGGCGGGGTGCAGTTGGTTGGCGCGCCGCAACAGCTCCAGCCCATTGATGCCGGGCAGGCGGAGATCGGAGATGAGCAAGTTGAACGTGGTCTCGTAGAGGCGCTCCAGGGCATCTTCGCCCGTCTCGCACGTTTCCACGTGAAAGTCGCTGGTCTGATGTAAGCCCAGCGCGCGGTGCAGCGCGCGCGCCACGCCCTGCGAATCCTCCACGAGCAGGACGCGCGTCATCTCGGATTTTTCGTTCATGCGACCGCCTCCCTTTCGGCGTTTTGATCGACATCTATATCGGCGCGGGGCAACTCGATGGTGAAGACGACGCCCTGCTCATCCGGCAGATTTTCCGCCCGCAACGCGCCGTTGTGCTGCCCGATGATGTGATGGCTGATGAATAGCCCCAGTCCGATGCCATCCGGTTTGGTAGTGAAGAATGGCTCAAAGATGTGGGGAAGTCGTTTCTCGAGGATGGGCGGGCCGTCATTGCTGAAATTCAACTCTACCGTATTCGGTTTGATTTGGGCGTCGATTCCCAGCACGCCGCCGTTGCGCATCGCCTCTATCGCGTTGAGGATGAGGTTGAGCAAGACCTGCTCAATTTGCTCCGCTTCGCCCAATACCGGCGGCAGATCCGGGGGCAGATCGAGCTGGACGGTGATATCGTTTTTTTGGAGCGAGGGCCGGAGCAGATCGAGGATGTGGCGCACGCGACGGGGGAGTTTGACCGGCCGTTGCTCCAATTTCCCCGCCCGACTGAAGCTCAGAATGCGCTCGGTGATTTCGGTCAGCCGTTCGATCTCGTGATAGCTGAGGTTGAGGGATTCGGTGCGTTCGTCCGATTCCAAGGGGAAATCGCGCACCAACTCCAGATTGCTCCGAATCGCCTGGAGGGGATTTTTGATCTCGTGCGCCAACGTCGCCGTGATATGGCCCATCGCGGCCAGGCGCTCGGTGCGGAGGATCTGCTGCTCCATCTGTTTGCGCTCGGTGATGTCTTGGGCCGCGCCGATGATGCGCACCACACGCTGCGAGGTCATATCCCACACCGGATGGTTGCGGATATAGAGCCAGGTCTCTTCGACGTCCCCATTGCCCAGGCGGATTTCGATCTCCTGTGGTTCGCCGGCCAGTAAGTTTTGGTTCGCTTTCTGAAAGGCCGGGAGATCTGCGGGGTGGATCCATTGCTCGATTTCCGCAATCGTGATCTGGGTAGCGTTGATCTTGTTCAGTTGATCGAAGGGGCCGGTCATCCATTCGCAAGAAAGTGATCCGTTCTCCTCGACGCGGAAGGCGTAGGCGATGTCGGAGATCAGATCGGAGATGGTGTGGTAGCGCGCCTCCGAAGCGCGGAGCGCCGCCTCGGCCTGCTCGCGCTCGCGCAACTCGCGCTGGACATCCTGATACAGCCGCGCGTTGGCAATAGCGACGGCGACTTGATCGGCCAAGGTCTCGATCACCATCACGTCGATCTCGTCGAAGGCGTCGGGTTCGGGGCTTTGGACGTCTATCACGCCGACGATTTCCTCGTCCCCGTGCTCGCCGAGGCGAATCGGGACGCTCAGCTCGGATTGGGTGGGCAGCACATCGGGGTAGAAGTTGACGTAGCGCGGCTCGGCCTCCACATCATTGGCGAGGAGGGTCTGGCCGTGTTGGCCCACCCAGCCGACCATGCCATCGCCAAAGGTGATGGTATGTTCCGGCGGGAAGAGGTGGTCGAAGGCCCCGGCGCGCGAGCGCATCTCCAAAATACCGCGCTCGTGATCGACGCTGAAGAGGCCCACGTGGTGATAGCCGAAGCGCTCCTGCACCAGGGTGGTGATGCGATGGAAGATGTCCTCCAGGTGGAGCAGGGCGGCGATTTCGCTGCTGACGTTGCTGAGTAGGGTGAGTTGGGCCGCCCGCCGGCTCAGGGCCTCTTCTGTTTGCTTGTGCGCGGAGATGTCTAAGATCACGCCGACCAGCCCGCCCAACGTGCCATCGGCGCGATTATAGGTCGCCTTGTGGAAGACGACATCACTGCGCGCGCCATCGCTGCCGACGACGGTGTACTCGTAGACCTGGGCGCCGGGATTGGCGAAGAGCGCGTTGTCCATCGTGTAATATTTATCGGCCTGCTGCGGGGGCGAGATTTCATAGACCGTCTTGCCGACAATCTCTTCCTTGCTGAAGCCTAACATCTCTGCGAATTTCTGATTGCATCCTTGGTAGATGCCCTCGGTATCCTTGTAGAAGAGCGGCGTGGGGAGGCTGTCGATCAGGGATTGCAGAAAGTGGAGTTGCTCCCGGTAGCGCTGCTCCGATGTGTGCAGCGCGGTCTCGGCTGCGACGCGACGCTCCAGCTCCGCGATGGCGCGATCATAGAGTAGGTTCCAACGGCGCAGCACTAAGAAGGCGATCATAGTCGTGACGGACGAGCTAAAAATGATCGTCACAATGTGAGATTGCCAGATCGTGATGTGAGGAAACAATTGCTGTTTTAGCATTTCGTAGATGGTCATTAAGAAGAGATTGGCCAGTAGAATTTTGAGGAGGGTATGATTTAGGCTAATTCTTTGCGTCTTTCGCCACTCATCGCGTCGCGGGGACGCGGGCGGTAAGGTATTCATCTCTCTTTCCCTCTTTTCACTTCTATTCACTTCTATTCACTTCTATGCCTTCCTTGATTCCTGGTTTCCCTTCCTACCCGACCGTTTTCTTACTTACTTATCTCACGTAATCGTTGAGTCTTGTGAGGTGCAACGCACTTTCCGGCTTATCACTAGGCCGTCCTGCATAAGGCGTGGGCTTTCCTTCCGTTTAAGTGCGTTGCACCTTGCTCTGCTCGCAAATTATTAACATTATCTTCGTTTCTGTCATATAATTTAACACATAACCTTAAAAATCTTTGCGCCATTGCGTCTTTGCGTTAAAAATAAGGCTTTTTTCAGGAGAGTCACTTACGAATCGGAGCGCCGGAGGTAGGTGAGTTTCATAAAGACGTAGCCCACAAAGGAGACGACAATCGTCAGGCCGGCCAGCAGCCAGGTGGAGCCGGGTACCCGCCGCAACGCCCGGAGTTTGGGCGCGATGGCCAACTTCTGGAGGAGCGTGCGATCCACGTGCTCCTCATCCCACGCGCGGATCTTATCGGCCAGACGGGTCTTCCCCTCGCTGGCCGGGATGAGCTTGAGGAGGTCATTTAGCTGTTCTCTGAGTTGCGATCGGGGTTTCTCGGTGGGTTCATTTTCCTTTTCTGCGATCAGGTCGCGATAGGCGTCGACGGTCTTGTGGACGATGTTGGGCCAATCCAAATCGCTGACGCGCGCCCTGGCTCGCTGGCACATTTCCTCGTAGGCGGCGGAATCTAAGGCGCAGATCTCCTCGATGGCCTTCGCGAACGTCGCCGGGTCCGCGTCGCCCGGCAGCCGCCGCCCGACCGCGTCATCCACCAATTCGTCAATGGTCTCGTTAGCGAGGCCGACGATGGGCGACCCCGCCGCCAGCGCCTCGATGATCACCAGACTCTGCACTTCCATCTTGGAGGCGGAGACAAAGACGTGGCACGCGGCCAGATGCGAGGGGATATTCTCGTGTTCCACCTGGCCGGTGAAGACGACATTATCCAACTGATAGCTCTGGCACATCTCGCGCAATTTCTTTCCGTACTCTGGATTGAGCGCCTTGCCGATGAGCTTCAGGGTGTAGTGCGCGGGCAGATGGCGCAGCGCATCTATCAAATACGCTTGATTTTTGCGCGGCACGATGTAGCCGATAAAGGAGAGGACCTTCTCTTCCGCTTCGATATCGGGGCGCTCGCATTGCGTGTAGCGACTCAAATCGCGCCCGTTAGGGATGATGAAAAGTCGCCCCTTGTAGCCAAAATCGCGCAGCGCCTTCTCGGCGTAGCGATTGAGGGCGATGATAGCGTCGCAATTTTGGTAGAAATTGCTGAGCAACTGCTGCGCGACCGTCTCGCTGAGGGCGGTTTGGAGCAGTTTCACATCCAGCGCGTCGACGGCGCCGAAGTCCAGGATTTTGCCAGGCAGGATGTGGCTGGTATGCACAAAGGGGACGCGGTGCATCCTGGCCCAGATTTGGGCGATGATGCTGATGGAGACCGGCTCGTGAGCGTGAATCACGTCCGGCTCGAACTCATCCAAAAAATCGGTGATCGCCCCTACATTCTTGGCCGAAAGCGAGGGCACCCACACATCGCCTTGCCCCGCGCTCCGCACGCCGAAGACTGCCAGGCCATCCTCGCTGGGTTGGGGGCCGGTGTGCTCGGCCGGGTGGATGAGGGCGGTCTCGTGGCAGGCGGCGAAGGCGCGCGTCAACTCGTGGGCCACGCGCCCCGATCCGCCGCCACTCTCCGGCTTGAACAGTGAAATCATCACGACTTTCATAGTTATGTTATCCGTCCTTTCCTTTATCATGTCATGCCTTTCATATTACATGGCTGGTTGTATCTCGTCGGTCAAAACCAAAGCGCTCGAATATATCCTCATAGTGGGCGACGATCTGCTCGCGCGTCAAGCCCATCTCCGCCATAGCGTAGGTATGATCACTTTCGTGCTGGCGCGCCCGGATCGTCTCGCGTTGCAAGACCTTGGCGAAGGCCGGGCTGACCTCGAGGCCCAGGCGGTGATAGATCTCCCGCACGTGACTTTCGACGTCATCGATCAGAGCGTGCAAGTTGACGATTGTATATTGGTCTCGCGGTAGGTGTTCCAGTTGCGCCAAGGGGTAGCGATACCAATGCCCCGCCATCTCCAAAATATAATCGCGCGAGGCGTACGGCGCCGGCGGATCACCTAAGATCTTCCACTCGGTCTCTGTCAGGCTGATGTAGGAGGGAATCACATCCAACGGATTGCGCGCCAGATAGATGAACTTGGCGTTGGGAAAATAATCGAGCAGCGTGGCGATCATCGGCGAGAAGGAGGGGTTCTTCGCCAAATAAGTGCGCTTGCGCTTGTCGTGAGGGCCGTGGGCGTAGAGATGACGTTGCAGGCAGCGCGTGTAGAAGCTCATCATCTGCTGCTTTTCCGCCGTCGGCATCTCTTGATCGAAGTAGGTGTAGGGCTTAGCCTCGGAGAGAATCGCGCTGAATGTCCAGATCTTGAGCATGGACCAGATATGGAAGAGCAGATACTCATCCTCCTCCGGCGCGCGCAGCGCCACGCGGTGCATCTCGTTCTGCTCCTCCCACTCCTCCTCCAACTCGCGGATGCGCTTGCGGAAAGGGTAGTTCAGCCGTCGATCCAGTGCTCGCCCGGCCCAGACGATCTTGCGCGCAGTGACGGACGGCGCGAAGAGCATCTCCCACATCTTCATCGTCGTGAAATTTTGGTGATCTTTGGCCAGTAGACGATGCAAAAAAGTTGTGCCGCTGCGGGGATTGCCGATAATAAAGATCGGCGCGTCGATTTTCATCTGCCGATAATCACGATAGAAGATCTCATCCCAGAGAAAGCCCAGCCAAATCCCCAACTCCAGCAGCGGGAAAATTGTGTAGAGCAGGATCAGCCATCCAATCCGCCGGAGCGACAGACGAAAGGGCGTGCCTCGGCTTTTGAAAAGCGATTGGGATGTGAAAGTCAGAAACGCTTTGAAATTGAAGCCGAAATTGAAGGGCATCTCTTGGGAAACTCCTTCTCTGGGTTGGGGCATAAGCTTGTATAATCATCTTACATCGAGTGGGGGAAGTGTCAAAAAGTCTCCGGGTAACCGTTGAGTCTTATGAACAGCGCTCCAAGCCCTTGTCCCCGAGGACGTCTGAGCAGATCGAAGGTGCTTTGTAAAGTCCCCGGGGACGGGGCCTAAGAGCTTTTTTGGAAGTTCTGGGAACATCCACTCGCGAAACTCAACAGATACGTTGCCGGCTTCTTGGGAAATCGAAGTAGATGTCCTTCTTTCCTTCTTCAGCGCGCGTTTTAACTCAAGCTTGACCTAAAAGGCCCGGCATCTCTCATCAGAGAGGCGCCGGGCCTTACTGTTGCTATTGAGTGCGGTTTTGCTACTCCGCTACGCGCGTGATGACGGCCAGCCCCACCATCGAAAATGCCAGCGCGGCCAGCGCCGCGCCCACGCCGAAGGCGTCCGTCAGGGCACCTACCGCCGGCGCGATGACGGCCCCCAGCAGGGTGACCAGTTGCGATTCCACCGAGAGGCCTGAGGCCATCACCTCGTTCTCGATCTGGTCGCTGATGTAGGCCACATTCAGCGGCTTGCGCACGTTGTGCAGCAGGTACAAGCCCAGGAAGACGAGGATGGAGAGCGCCGGAATATCGGCCCACGCGGCGACGCCCGCCATGCCCAACAGACCCGCGCCCAGGAAGAAGGTCATGTTGATGGCCTGCCCCACGTTGCCGATGCGCTCGCTCACCGCGCCCGCGTGGCGGGAGGCGTAGCTGGAGAGCAGGAAGATGATGAAGTAGACGCCGCCGATCACCAACGCGCTGCGGCGGTCATCCTGCAACGTCACCAGAATGGGCAGGCTCAGCGCGAAGGTCTCCAGGATGGGTTGCAGGTAATCTTTGGTGGCCTTGTAGAAAGCGTCGAAGCCGGAGCTGTTGAAGATCGCGCGGAGCGCTCCCGGATTGCGGAATAGGCCCAGGAAGGTGGTCGTGGTGGCCTTGATCTGAGCGGGGATCTCGCGCCAGACCAAGGTTTGCAGGTCGCCATCCAACGATTTAGGGTAGGTCGCCAGGTTGATCAGATCGAGCGTGTAGGGCAGGATGGAGACTAAGAAGACGTAACGATAATCGCCGGTGTAGAAGACCAGGCCCGCCGCGAGCAGCGCGTTGAGCGCCGAGCCGATTTGCGAGGCGGCGCGCGTCGCGCCGTAGTAGGGCGCCTTGAGATGCTCCAACTCTTGGATGCGCAGATATTCCAAAATCAGCGCCTTGTGCGTCCCGCTGCGCAGCGCTTCCCCCAACCCAAAGATGATCATCGCCGCGATGAACGGCCCGAATCCCGGCCAGGTGAAGAACATGACGAAGGAGACAATGTAGGCGGAAAAAGAAAGCACCATCGACCGGCGGCGGCCAAAGACATCGGCGAAGACGCCGGCGGGGATTTCCAGCAGGTTGGTGGCGATGTTGCGCGCGGCGTAGAGCACGCCGATCTGGAAGAAACTCATCGCGGCATCGCGGAAGAAGAGGATGAGAAACGGCTCGAAAAGCCGCAGGTTTTTGAGAAATCCGTAGAGTGAAAATCGAACCAGCATCGCGTCGCGAGGGATTTTATCGGATGTGTTGTTCATAGGTTGAAAGAATCTCCTTCGAAAATAGGCGTAGAGCGGATTGGTAATCCGCTTGGTCGGAATGCCATTCCGACCTACATTGAACAGGG
>JBKHCQ010000087.1:0-10964 GCA_046541755.1 Anaerolineales bacterium
TTTTAACCCCTTGAGGAGGACATAGTATGGGAACGTTGTTAGTCAAGCACGCGCGCATGCTCGTGACGATGGATGATGACCGCCGGCAGATCGCGGACGGCGGCCTCTTTATACGCGATAATGTGATCGAGATGGTCGGGCCGACGGCGGAGCTGCCCAATATGGCGGATACCGTCATCGATGCCGGCGATATGTTGATCCTGCCGGGATTGGTCAACACGCACCATCATCTCTACCAGACGCTGACGCGGGCCGTGCCCGCCGCGCAGGATGCGATACTCTTTGATTGGCTCACCACGCTCTACCCCATCTGGGCGGGCTTAGATAGCGAGGCGATCTACGTCAGCGCCAAGGTCGGGCTGGCGGAGTTGATCCTCTCCGGCTGCACGACGGCCTCGGATCATCTCTACATCTACCCCAACGACGCAACCATCGACGATGAAATCCGCGCCGCCGAGGAGATTGGCATTCGCTTCCACGCCAGTCGTGGCTCGATGAGCCGGGGCGAGAGCGACGGCGGGCTGCCGCCGGATAGCGTCGTCGAGGACGAGGAGGAGATTCTCAAAGACACCCAGCGCGCCATCGAGACCTATCACGACGACGCGCCCTACGCGATGACGCGCATCGTCGTCGCGCCGTGCTCGCCCTTCTCCGTGACGGAGGATCTGATGCGCGAATCGACGAAGCTGGCCCGCGCCTACGGCGTGCATCTCCACACGCACCTGGCCGAGACGCTGGATGAGGAGGAATACTGCAAGGCAACCTCCGGCAAGCGCCCGCTCGACTACGCCGAATCGTTGGGCTGGTTGGGCGATGATGTCTGGTTCGCGCACGGCGTCCACATCAACGCCGAGGAGATCGGCAAGATGGCCAAGAGCCACACCGGCGTCGCGCACTGCCCCGCCAGCAATATGCGCCTGGCCTCCGGCATCGCGCCGATCCGCGCCTACGTGGACGCGGGCGTGCCGGTGGGCATCGGCGTCGATGGCTCCGCCAGCAACGACGGCTCGCATCTGCTGGGCGAAGCGCGCCTGGCGATGCTCCTCCAGCGCGTGAGCGGCAATCCTGCCGGGCTGAGCGCCGAGGAGGCGTTGTGGCTCGCCACGCGCGGCGGCGCGGAGGTGCTGGGCCGCGATGACATCGGCCAACTGGCGCCGGGGATGGCCGCCGATTTCATCGGGTTGCGCCTGGACACGCTGGGCTACGCCGGCGGCGCGGTCCACGATCCGATGGCCGCGACCGTCTTCTGCCAGCCGCAGGATGTGAGCCTCTCAGTCATCAACGGCCAGGTCGTCGTCGAGGAGGGCCAATTGCTCACGTTAGATCTCGGCCCGACGATTGAACGCCACAATCAGATCGCCAAGGCGTTGATCGAGAAAGTCTAGCCGCGGTAAACCTCACTGTTTTCGGTCTAAAGATATCCGGCGGATAGACGCCAGGGTGAGACTATGAATCGTCGATGGGTGTTGAGCGTCATTGTGCTGATCAGCCTGGGGATCTCAATAATCGGCACGTGCCACACATTTAAACACGCGCGGCAAAACGCGCAGTTGAAGGCCTCACAAGCGGCGGCAGCGGCCCACGCGACGCTTCAAACGACGTTGCAGCAGCAGATCGATGCAGCAATGGCGGTTCAAGCATTTGAGTCCACGCTGCCGCCGGAGCACGCATTTCAGCGCTTCGCCAACACCTACATAGACGCCATAAATGCCATAGATGCCCACTCCGATATTGACGCGCTAGGCTATATCGATGTACGAAATGACCGCCGCTACTTCGTCCCGGCGACGGCGGGGACGCCGGCCAGCGCGGAGATGATCACGCATCTATTGACAGCTACCACCGTCGCCGTCGATCCGATGACGCGCGTGGCCGTAGTCAGTATACCCATCCGCCGCGTGGGCGTCATCGGCGTCGCGCAAAGCGTCTTCGACCTGAATAAGGTGATGGCAGATATTCAGGAGCAGATCGGCGCCGATCTCGCGCTCCACATCGCTAGCGCGAGCGGAGAGACGCTTTGGACAATGGAGGAAGAGGAGGAAGAGGAGGAGGAGGAGGAGCGCGAGTTGCTCCCCCCCATCGCTGAGGAAACCCTCAAAGCAGGAGAGACCGCGTGGACGCTCAAGGTCGGCTGGCTTCGGCCGCCGCCCGCTCCCTCCGTGCTGCTCCTCCTCACCAGTTGGCTGATCTTCCTCTTGGTCTTAAGCGGCGCTTTCGTTATAGATCGCCAGGCCCAGCGCCAGGCGCGCCAACTCCAAGAGCAGGTCGAACACCGCACGGCCGATCTCGCTGCCTCCGAGACCCGTTATCGAATCCTCACGGAATCTCTGCCGCTGGGATTATTTATCTACACCGAGCAGCACATCCAATTCATCAACCAGGCGATGGGCCAGATGTTACACTTGCGAACGACAAAAAATCCCGCCCAAATCTGCTTGACGGATTTTATGCCGGCGGCGGATTATCAAAAGCTGATCGCGACCCTCACGCGCGGCGACCCCGTCCAACTTGAGCCATGGCACACCAAAATCACCCGCGCGGATGGGAGCACATTCCTAGGCGAAATCACCGCCATCCCCCTGCGGTTCCGGGGGGAGCCGGCCGTCACCGGAATGCTGCGCGACATCACCGAGCAGGCGAACACCCGCAGCCGTCTTCAGAACCTCAATCAGATCCTCCGGGCCATCCTCCACATCAACCATGCTCTGATCCATACCGAGCAGACGCTCGCCCCCCTATACCAACAAATCTGCCAAATCATTGTGGATGAACGGGGTTACGATGCGGCATGGATTGGCAACGTGAAATCCGAGCCGGCCCCCCATCTCAATTCTGTCTACGCCGCGCCTGAAAAGCATCGGACGCGAATCGCAGCCTGGCTGACCCAAACCGACCCATATCCAGATAAAAACCTCGTCGCTGAGCAAGCGCTCCAGCAGGGCGAAAATGTCATCGCAACCGATCCGGCGGCGCTTTTAGGGCGATCGCTCACAACCGCCGCATTCCCCATCTGGGTACACGACGAGATCTTTGCCATCTTCAATGCCAGTACCTCCTCACCTCAGGCCTTCGCCTACGAGGAGGAGATCGGTCTGCTGAATGAGTTGGTCGGGGATCTGGGCCTGGCTATCGAGCGCATCCAAAACGAATCGCGCCGGCGCAAGATGGAAGAAGCGTTGCGCACCTCTGAGGAACGATTCCGGCGCCTGGCCGAATATGCAGCGGTGGGCGTCGTGTTAATTCAAGATGAACGGTTCCGATACGTGAACCCGGCCTTCGCCAAAATGTTCGGCTACCAGAGTCCCAATGAAATGCGCGAGCAACTCAGTGTAGGGAATTGCGTGGCTCCCGACGAACGCGAGCGCGTCCTCGACAATTTGAAGAATGCCCTCTCCGGCAATCTGCGCGCGTTGCACTTCAAATTCAAAGGCCAACGGAAGGAGGGCGCGCACTTCAAGGCCGAAGTCCACGGCGCCCGCGCCATCCACGCCCGCCGCCCGGCTCTCATCGCCACCGTAGTAGACATCACCGAACAAGAACGCTCGCAATCCCAACTCCAGTCGCTTTTGCAAGCCGGACTGGCGCTTTCACAGGCGCACACTTTCAACAAAGTAGTGAGAATCGCCGTCCAACAGGCCCTCAACATCGTCCCCGGCGATGCGGCAAATATCTTCATCCTCCAAGGAGAAGAGATCTGGCTGATGGAAGGTTCCGGATATGAGCGGCTCTCCTTCGAGCCGGAAGCTATGGCCAGGGCCGGCAGCGATATTCTCAAGCTCCCCACCTACGAAAAGATGCTCGCCACCCAACAACCGCTCATCATCAACGATACCACAGCCTCCAAGCTCTGGAAGGAAATGTGGGGATCGCCGCGCATCCGCGCCTATTTGGGCGTCCCTCTGATCGTGCGGGGCAAAGCCATCGGGGTCCTCAACGTCGATAGCACGCAATCCCACCGCTTCGAGAGCGCCGACGGCCAACGCTTGCAACTCTTCGCCGATTACGTGGCCGCCACCATCGAAAATCTCCGCCTGATTACCTCGCTGGAGGCCGAGCGGAATCGGCTGGAGATCGTCAACGAGCTATCGCAGACCTTAGCCGCCACCCTCTCGCTCTCGATTCAGGAGGTCGGCGCGCGGACCCTGGAGAAAATCGCCCGGCCCCTCCATTCCGAGAAGAACGTGATCTTTTTATGGGATGATGAAGCCCACCGCCTCCGCACACTGTGCAGTCGCGGCATCCCTCAAAAGGGCCTGAAGAAGTTGGATGAACAACTAGCCAAGCCCGATCTCAGCCTCACGGAATGGGTCGCGCAGAGCCGCGCCTCCGCGCTGGCGCCCGATGTGCGGGAAAATCCATACTGGTACTACGTGCCAGAAGCCGATGAGTGGGTCAAATCCGCCCTCATCGTCCCGCTGGAAGCTCACGGGGAGCTGGTCGGCGTTCTCTCGCTATTGAGCAAGCAACTGGCCGCCTTCGATGAGAAGGACCTGCAATTGGTCGAGGCGTTGAGCGTGCCCATCGCCCTGGCGCTGCAGAACGCCCAATTCTATGCGGACGCCGCCCATCAGGCGGAGGTGATGGCGGAGGCACTGGCCCAACAAGAAGAACTGGATCAGATGAAAGATGAGCTAATCCAGAATATCTCTCACGAGCTACGCACGCCCCTCTCCCTGGTCTTCGGCTACGCGATGATCCTCCAGCAGGGGGAATTGGGCGAACTGCCCGCGATGCAGGCCCACGCGGTAGCGATCATCGCGCGGCGGAGCCAGATGTTGCGCGAGCTGGTGGAGAATATGACGCTCCTCTGGAAGATCGACAGCACCGCCGCGAAGGGGGAAGCGCCGGAAAAGGTGAAGATCGATCTCGGAGATTTGGCAGCCATTGCCGTGGAGGAGTTCCAGACCGCCGCCCGAGAGCATCAAATCACCGTCGCGTTGGAGCGCGAGGCCGACGGCGCGCGAGGCGCGCGCGACGCACTCGACGCATTCAATGAAGAACCGCTCATCATCGCGGGCGTGCCGCTACAGATCCAGCGGATGTTGGACAATCTCCTGGGCAATGCGCTGAAGTTCACGCCGGACGGCGGGCGCATCACGGTGAAGTTAGCTCGCGAGGATGACCAGCGCGTCAGGCTGGCCGTCTGCGATACCGGCATCGGCATCCCGCCGGAGAAGCAGGAGCAGATCTTCGAGCGCTTCTATCAGGTGGATGGAAGCTCCAAGCGGCAGTACGGCGGCGTGGGATTGGGCCTGGCGCTGGTGAGGTCCATCGTCCAGACCCATGAGGGGCGCTTGCGGGTGCAAAGCCCCGCCACCGACGATCCAGAACATCCGGGCACGTGCATGATCGTCTCGCTGCCGTTGCGGCGGGAGGCGGAAGCCTAGAGAGCGGACTAGCTACCCGACACTTTTAGAACATAGCTCACGGATTTTCACGGATCACACAGATTTTTTAGATCTTTCGGCGGAGAAGTTCTCCATCTTGGTGTACATTTTACTGCTCACGTCCATTTGGACGAGTATAAGGCCAAATTTTAACCCGTACATTCCGAGAGTGGCTCGTCGTGCACTATAAAAATCAAAAAATATCTGCGTTAATCCGTGTTTATCCGCGAGCTAAGAAGTGTCGGGTGGATAGGAGAGCTGATACAAACGCGGATGCGCGATGTGTTAGCGCAGTTGGATCAATCTTAACGAAAGAAGAACAAGCCTGGAGCATTCATCATTTTGTAGGGGGCGATACGCAAATCGCCCCCTACGTTGGTATAAAAATTAGGTGATATAGGCGAAAAGATCAGTGCTATCTCGGTGAGAGATTAATGCTATCTCTCAGAAAGACCAATGCTCCTGCGGAGGATGCCATCCCCAAGCAATCCACACCTGCCGTGAGTAGACAATAAAGGGATTGTTCATCTGTAAAGCAGCCACCGTGGCTCTGCCCGTTGGCGTCAGTCCCACAACATAGAGGCCCTCTTCTTCCCACGCAAAATGTTCTTCCCAACATTGGCGACGGGGATTAAAGAGCGGGACACGTTCCCCAGTTTTGGCATCTACGGCGTGGGTCTGCATTCCCTTGTATCGATTGCAGCGCGGACATGCCAGCCACAGGTTATCCTCTTCAGAACTCCCGCCTGCTGCTTCCGGCACGATGTGTTCGATCTCCAAGGGCATACCAATGACCGCCTCTTACGTCTGACAATAGCCGCAACGATGTTTGGCCATGACAGCAACCCGCTGTCGGACCTCGAGGGTAATGTAGGTCATCGTGGTGGATTGTGTAAAACAGCGGGGTCGCTCAGATCGTAATCACGGGATTTGAGCAATCGCGCGGCCTCGGCGCGACGCACCATCACACGATGATATTGATCCAGTAATACTTGTCGACGTTGTTCCTCTGCATCGGTCAGAGATCGTCGCTGCGCTTCTTCATTGAGTTGCGCGAGTTCCTCCCGCTGGCTTTGATGAAGGGAATTGCGGGCCAACAACCATAGGACATCGTCGGATAAGTTGGAAAAGGTCGCAAGTTCATCTTTGACATCCGAGGGCAAATCAAGCAGCGCATTGGAAATTAGATCGCGTGCAATATCATTGACTGACCGTTGTTGTTGACGAGCTATGTCGCGAAGTTGTTCAAAGATATTGGTGGGTAGCTTCACCTTCATTGTAACGCTATTTGTCACCATCAGTTACTCCTCTGTCCGCTATAATCTCCTACGTCCATAGTTCCATTCTATCACACTCTCCCCTGGATCAACAGTTTCACGGCTCCGCCACGCTGGGGAAGGTCGCGTCGGCGGGCATGCCGGGCTTGAGCAGGCCTGCGTCGTTATCCAAGCGCACCTCGACGGCGTAAAAAGTATTGCGCCGCCCCTCGGCGGTGGCGATGTTCCTCGGCGTGAACTCCGGTTCGTCCGCGATCCGCACCACGCGCCCCACGAAGACCTCATCGGGGAAGCTGTCGACGCGCACCTCCACCTCCATTCCCAACATCACGTGACCGATGCGCGGCTCCGGCGCGTAGACGTCCAACGTCACATCGGAGAGATCGGCCAAGGTGAGGATGGTCGCCGCCGGCGCCGCGATTTCGCCCACGTGCAGGGCCTGCGCGATCACCACCGCCGCGCCCTCTCTCATTTGCAACGGGCGGCGCACCGTGCATTTCTCCACCTGGATGCGATGGTGCGCCGCTTTGGTCTCCGCAACGCGCACCGCCGCCTCCGCCACAGCGATCTCCTCGGCGGTGGGGCCGGCCAGCAAATCCTCAAGCTTCGCTTCCGCCACGGCGACCGCCTCCGCCTGCACGCGATATTGGCCCTCCGCCGCGTGCGCCTGCGCGATGAGACCCAGCGGCTCCGCCTCGATGGCCAACAGATGCGAGAGCAGCGCGCGCGCCGTCCCTTCATCGGCCTGGGCGGCGGCCAGCGCCGCCTCCGAGGCGCGCACCTCCGCGTCCGCCGCCGCGCGTTCCGGCGTTCCGGCCGGCGTCTGATCGCGCGCGAGTTGCTGCTGCACCAACTGCGCCTCGGCCAACTCGACGCCCTGCACGGCCAGCGCGATGTTCGTCCGCGCCGAGATGATCTCCGCTTCCAAGGATTGCGGCTGCGCCAAGACATCCTCGGCCTGCTGCCAGGCCTCGCGCGCGCCGTCGCGTTGCGCTTCCGCCAACGCCGCCGCCGCCCGCGCCGCCGCGATCTCCTCCGGGCGCGGGCCGGCCCTCAGCGCCGCCAACTCCGCCTTAGCTTTGTCGACCTCCGCCTCCGCCGGCCCCAACTGGAGCGTGTAGGGCGTCGCGTCCAAGCGCGCGATCACGTCGCCAGGCCCCACCTCGTCGCCCAAGCCAACGGGCACCTCGACGATGCGTCCGCCCAGTTCGGAAGCGACGCGAATCTCCGCCGCGCGAATCGTTCCCGACGCCTCCCAGGTCGCGGCCTCGTCGGTTTGGGGGATGAGGGTTTCGCGGTGGCAGCCCGCCAATCCCCATAAAAGCGCCAGGATCACGCCAAGACGAAAAGGCGCGAAGGGAATTCTTTTTAATCGAGAGAGAGCTTTTTTAGGGAGCATGCACGCTACTCCATTCACTGCGTTCATTACGTAGCTGACTACGAACGGGATTATTCAAACGGGATTATTCAAAGGTCGCGTCGGCGGGCATGCCGGGTTTGAGCCGGCCCGATGTGTTATCTAATTGGATCTGGATCGCGAAGACCAAGTTCACGCGCTCCTCCTTGGTCGCGACGTTGCGCGGCGTGAATTCGGCCGCGTCGGCGATGTGGCTGACCTGCCCGGCGAAGACGTGATCCGGGAAGCTATCGACGGTCACGCGCACGGGCTGCCGCAGGTAGACGTGACCCAGGCGCGTCTGCGGGACGTAGACCGTCAGCGTCATGTCGTCCAGATCCGCCAGCGAGAGGAGGCCGGCGCCCGCCGCGACGACCTCGCCCGGATGGACGAAGATCTCGGCGACGGCGCCCGTGATCGGCGCGGTGAGGGCCAGCATCGCGCGGCGCTCCTGCATCGCGGCCAAGCCCGCCCGCGCCTGGGCCGCCTGCGCCTCCAGCACGGCGATCTGCTCCGCCGTGGCGCCGGCGCGATAGCCCGCGAGTTGGGCCTCGGCCATCGCGACCTGGGCCTCGGCCTGGGCGTGGACGCTGCGCGCCTCGGCCGCCGCCTCTTCCATCTCCTGGGGGTGCTCCCGTTGCTTGTAGAGATGCGCCAACTCAGCGGCGACGCCCTCGCGCTCAGCGGTGGCCGCGTTGACGCCGACCCAGGATTGCCACCAGAGGTTGGGCAACTGCACGGCCTCCAGCGGGAAGGTGATGTTGACCCAGCGATACAGCTCGTAGTAGTCGCCTGTGATGTGCAGTTCGTAATCGCCGAAGGTGTAAATGCCGTCCTCCAGATCCGGTAAATCCGGCAGCAGATCCTCGAGACCCTCCGGCAGGCCGGGCAGCTCCGGGAGCAGATCCTCCAGGTTGCCGCTGCTGCCCAAAAAGCGCTCGCGCCCGCCGCCGTCGTACTTCTCCCACGCCGCGTCGACCTCCGCCTTCAGCGCCTCGATGGCGTCCTTCTGGGCCACGGCCCGCGCCTCGCGCTGTTGGGCGGCGGTCAGTTGTCCCTGCGTCACCGCGATTTGCAGATCGATCTCCTGGGGGGAGGCGATCATCGCCGCCGTGTCGCTGACGGCCTGCCGCGCGGCCACACGCCCCGCTTCCGCCTGCGCCAACTGCGCCGCCGCGGTCTCGATCTGGCCGGGGCGCGCGCCGGCCCGCGCCTGGGCCAAGCCCGCCTCGGCCATCGCGACCTGGGCCGCCACGGTGTCGATCTCGGCATCTAAGAGCGCGGTGTCCAACTGCACGAGCAGCGCGCCGGGCCTCACGCGCGTCGCCTCCGAGACGGGAATGGCCGCGATCTGCCCACCGAACTCGCTGGCGATCTCGATGGTGGTCGCTTCGATGATGCCGGAGGCGGTCAGAGCGCCCGCGTTCTCCGCCTGAATTCCCCCATCCTGTGCCAGGCGCATCCAGCCGACGCCCAAGCCCACGGCAAACACCGCCACGAAGAGGAGCAGCCAGCGGTATTGTTTCACGTTCTTTAGATTCACGTCATATCTCCATTCGGGTCTTTATTTCTAGCTCCCCGACACTTTTAGAAAACAGCTCACGGATCGCGCGGATCAAATTATGCGGTTTGATACATTTTTGCAATATAGAAATTTAAAAATATCTGTGTTTATCCGTGAGCTAAGAAGTGTCGGGTGGCTAGTCTTTATTTTCATCTTGCTCGTCACGATCCCGCTGCGCCGTGACCGCCGAGATGAAGACATCCTCCAGCGTGGGCGCGATCCATTCGACGGCGTGAACCGTCATCCCCGCCGCGACTAAAATCTCGCGGAGCGGCGCCTGATAGGCCTCGCCATCGGGCACGACCGCGTGGATCTGCGCGCCGTAGAGCGCTACCTCGTCTAAGGGCAGCTCGCCCGCCGCCTGCGCTTGCTTGAGCCGACGCATCGCGCGGTCGGGATGATCGACGTTGATCTCCAGGACGTGGCCGCGCATCTGTGTCTTCTTGAGCTGATCGGGCGTGTCCAGCGCGATCAAGCGCCCGCGACTCAAGAATCCCACGCGCTGACATAGCTCGGCCTCATCCATATAATGCGTGGTGACCAAAATCGTCACGCCCTGCTGGGCCATCCCATAGATGAGCGCCCAGAATTCGCGCCGGCTGATGGGATCGACGCCGGCGGTCGGCTCATCCAAGAAGACGACCTGCGGCTCGTGGACGATGGCGCAGCCGAGCGCGAGGCGCTGCTTCCAGCCGCCGGAGAGGTTGGCGGTGAGGGTGTTCTCGCGCCCCTCCAGCCCGGCCATCTGCAGGATGTCGGCCTGGCGGCGGCGCAGCTTCCGGCGCGAAAGGCCGTAGGCCAGCCCGTAGAAGCGGATGTTCTCGCGCGCGGTCAGGTCGTTGTAGAGCGTGAAGCGCTGCGACATGTAGCCGACGCGCGCCTGCATCACCTTGGTCTCGCGCGCCGGATCGTAGCCGAGGACGCGCGCGCGGCCCGCCGTCGGCGTGAGGAGGCCCAGCAGCATGCGAATAGTCGTGGTCTTGCCCGCGCCGTTCGGCCCCAGCCAGCCGTAGACCTCGCCGGCCGAGACGCGAAAGCTCACGCGATCGACGGCGGTGAAGTCGCCGAACTTTTTGGTCAGGTTATCGACGATGATGGGATCGGACATAGGATTTCTTCACCCTTGCGAAGGTTAGGCGAGAGCCTTTCAATCTAAGTTATCTCGCATCAGGTATCGTATTTTGGTTTCCAGGACCTTGCGCAACCTTCGCAAGGTTTTGGGGATAGGATTTCTTCACCCTTGCGAAGGTTAGACGAGAGCCTTTCAATCTAAGTTATCTGCATCGGGTATCGTATTTTGGTTTCCAGGACCTTGCGCAACCTTCGCAAGGTTTTGGGGA
>JBKHCQ010000088.1:0-10875 GCA_046541755.1 Anaerolineales bacterium
GGCAGCGGAAGAAGTTGAAGAAGCTGCTGCTGAAGAACCAGAAGAGGAAGAGGAATCAGCGGAAGAGGTAGAACCGGCTGAAGAGGAAACTCCAGAAGAAGCGGAGGAAGAAACAGAAGCAGTTGAAGAAGAGCCGGAAGAAGAACCCTCGGATGAGAGCGAAGAGACCGCTGCTGCTGAAGAAGAAGAAGAAGAAGAAGAAGAACCCTCGGACGAGAGCGAAGAGACCGCTGCTGAAGAAGAAGAAGAAGAAGAACCGGCTGAGTAAATAAAGCCAATTTACAAGAGATCAGAACCGCCGACTTTAAAAGGTCGGCGGTTTTTTCTTTGGTTAGACTCTCAGCCCCGCTATCTCACACAGATATTGTCCACATCCCAGGTGATAAATCTCGACCGGCTATCTGACACTTTTAGAAAACAGCTCACGGATTTTCACGGATCGCACAGATTTTTTAGATCTTTCGACGGAGAAATTCCCCATCTTGGTGCGCGTTTTACCGCTCACGTCCATTTGGATGAGTTTAAGCCGGAATTTTAACCCTATATTTCCGAAATGGCTCTTCCTGCAATATAAAAATCAAAAAATATCTGCGTTAATCCGTGTTTATCCGGGAGCTAAGAAGTGTCCGATGGCTAGAAATCTCGATAGACATAACGCCGACTACAGTGTAAACTAAAAACAGTTCAACACATCAGATATAAACCGAGAAGGAGAAAGGTAATCCATGAAAAAGAAAAAGCCAGCCCCCTATGGTGCGTGGGAATCCCCCATCACCTCCGATATGCTCGTCTCCGATGCTATCCGCTTGGGCGCCGGGATCTTGGACAACGAGGACATTTATTGGCTGGAAGGCCGCCCGCAGGAGCATGGCCGAAGCGTCATCGTGAAACGCGCGCCCGACGGCGCAACGATGGACGTCAATCCCCCGCCCTTCAACGCGCGCACGCGCGTTCACGAGTACGGCGGCGGGTCATTTCTGGTGGATGAGGGCGTCGTGTATTTTACCAACTTCGCCGATCAACGGCTCTACCGCGTGACGCCCGGCGACGCACCCGTCCCAATCACGCCGGAGAGCGAGGCAAAGTTGCGCTATGCCGACGGCATCGTGGATCATCGCCGCCAGCGCATCATCTGCGTGCGCGAGGATCATCGCGGCGGCGGCGAGGCGGCCAACACCATCGCGGCGATTCCACTCGAAGGCGGCAGCGCCGACGCGGACGAACAGCAGACGCTCGTCGCCGGCAACGACTTCTACGCCACACCGCGCATCAGCCCCGATGGCCAACGGTTGCTGTGGCTCACGTGGCAGCATCCCAATATGCCGTGGGACGGCACGGAGCTATGGGTCGGCGCGATCCAGGAGGATGGCAGCATTGGCGATGCGCGCCACATCGCCGGCGGGGAACGCGAGTCCATCTTCCAGCCGGCCTGGGCGCCCGATGGCGCCATCACCTTCGTGTCGGATCGCAGCGGGTGGTGGAATCTCTACCGCTGGCAGGAGGATCACGCCGAATGTCTGGTCGAGATGGAAGCGGAGTTCGGCCTGCCGCAGTGGGTCTTCGGGATGACAACCTACGACTATCTGAGCGCCACGGAGATCATCTGCACCTACACGCAGGAGGGCATCTGGCGCTTAGCCCGGCTCGACCTGGAAAGCCACGAACTGACGCCCATCGATCTGCCCTACACCACTATCAGCAGCCCACACGCCTCAAGAGAAGGCAAAGGAGACAAAGAAGGCAAGGTGCTCCTCCGGGTGGGCGCGGCGGATCGCCCGACAGCGCTGATCCTCTTCGATCCACAGACCGAGGCGACGACCACGCTCAGGAAAGCGCACGAGTTGAAGGTCGATCCCGACTATCTTTCCACGCCGGAGCCAATTGAGTTCCCCACGACGGATGACAAGACGGCGCACGCCCTCTTCTATCCGCCGCAAAATCCCGAATACGAAGCCCCGGAGGACGAGAAGCCGCCCCTGTTGGTCATCAGTCACGGTGGGCCGACCGCCGCCACGAACAGCGCGTTGGATATGAGCATCCAATACTGGACGAGTCGGGGCATCGCGGTGCTGGACGTGAATTACGGCGGCAGCACGGGCTACGGGCGCGCCTATCGCGAGCGGCTCAATGAGCAGTGGGGCATCGTCGATGTGGACGATTGCGTCAACGGCGCGCACTATCTGGTCGAGCAGGGGCGCGTCGACGGCGACCGCTTGGCCATTCGGGGCGGGAGCGCGGGCGGCTATACCACGCTCAGCGCGCTGGCCTTCCGCGACCTCTTCCACGCCGGCGCGAGTTATTATGGCGTCAGCGACCTCGAGGCGCTGGCTACCGACACGCACAAGTTTGAATCGCGCTACTTGGATAATCTCGTCGGCCCCTACCCGGAGACGCGCGACCGATATGTGGAACGCTCGCCCATCCACCACATCGAAGGGCTGAACTGCCCCATCATCTTCTTCCAGGGTCTGGAGGATGCCGTCGTGCCGCCGTCCCAGGCGGAGCAGATGGTCGACGCGCTGCGCGAGAAGGGCATCCCCGTCGCCTATTTGCCCTTCGAGGGCGAGCAACACGGCTTCCGCCAGGCAGAGCACATCAAGCGCGCCATTGATGCCGAGTTATACTTCTACGGGCAAATCTTCGGCTTCGAGCCGGCGGATGAGATCGAGCCGGTGACCATCGAGAATCTGGACGCAACGGAGCATTAGATCGCGCTCGGTATGATTTGGCTAACCTTCTTTTTGAGGATAGAATAGACATAAGCCCCCCAGATCAGCCAAAGAGCATAAAAGGCAAAAGGAGTGAACGTTGACAAAGCCATCCAAAGAATCACAACGCAAAACGATTACAGTCGAAGAAAAGTGCCAAGCGCTCAAAGATACACTTGTCTTCAGCGGCAGCGCCCATCCTAAGTTGGCGAAAGAGATCGCTCACTATTTAAGGCTCGAACTCAGCCCCACCGAGATTCGTAAATTCTCCAACGACAACTTTTACGTTCACCTAGGCACCAGCGTGCGCGGCAGCGACGTCTTCATCATCCAGCCGCTGGCCCCGCCGTGCAGCGACAATCTCCTGGAGTTGCTGTTGATGTTGGATGTGGCGCGGGGCGCGGCGGCCAAGAGCATCCACGCGGTGATCCCCTACTATTCGTATGCTCGCTCCGACAAAAAAGATGCGCCCCGGATCTCGATTGCCGCGCGGCTGATCGCCGATCTCCTGGTCACCGCCGGCGCCGATCACGTCATCGCGATGACGCTGCACTCGCCGCAGGTACACGGCTTCTTCAGCATCCCTGCCGATCACCTCACCGCGCATTCGGTCTTCCTGGAACATCTGAGCGAAAAGGATCTCAGCAACAGCGTCGTCCTTTCACCCGACATCGGGCACGCCAAGCGCGCGGCCAAGTTGGCGCACGCGCTGGGCATTCCGATCGCCGCCGGGGAGAAGATGCGAATGAACGATAACTCTGTCACCATCAGCGGCATTATGGGCGAGGTGCGAGGGAAGGACATCATCATTATGGATGACGAGATCGCGACCGCCGGTACGATTGTGGAGACGATTAAGTACCTGCGCCACTTCGATATTCAGCGGATCACCATCATCGGCACCCACGGCCTCTTCACAGGCAATGCCGTGAAAGATCTCGATGAAATCGAAGAAATCGACGAAATTGTCGTCACCAATACCGTTCCACTCTCAAGCAGACGAAAGCCAGAGCGTCTCAAAGTTCTCTCGGTGGGGCCGATCTTCGGGGAGGTCATCCGCCGAAACGTCTGTGGGGAATCAGTCGGCACACTCTTCGAGTTCTGGCCAACGCATAAGGTCAAGTCGATTGAGTAAAATAACCAGGAATGTAGGAAGGTAGGAAGGTAGGTCGGAATGGTATTCCGACCAGGAAGATTACCAATCCCCCCATCTTATCTTCTCATCTTATTTTCTAAGGAGAAATAACTATGCAAGACGACAATGAGAACACCAACAGTTGGCGCGCCTTCGCCGCCTTGGGGCAATTTCTGCTAGATGATGATTGGCATCCGCAGCAGGTAGAAGAGAAGACGATCTACCGGATCTATTTTTCGGGCCAGAACGGGGAGCAACGCTGTTACGCGCAAATTCGGATCGATTTGGAGCAGTTTCTCTTTTATTCTGTCGCTCCAGTCAAGGCGCCGGAGGAGAAACGCGCCGCGATGGCGGAGTTTGTCACCCGCGCTAACTATGGCCTGCGCATCGGCAACTTCGAGATGGACTACCGCGATGGGGAGATTCGCTACAAGAGCAGCTTAGATTTCGAGGGCGAAGATCTCAGCCCCGCGCTGATCAAGAACGCCATCTATCCCGCCGTGCGGACGATGGATTTTTATCTTCCCGGCATTATGCAGGTGTTGTACGGCAATGAATCAGCCGCCGAGGTCATCGCGGAGATTGAATCGAATATTTAACAACAGCCATTCGTTGGTTTGGATCTAACGATCCAAGCGGAGCAAACAAGTACGAAGCCCGTGGCGTAAAAGCCACGGGCTTCTTGTCTTCAACCTTCCGGGAAGCTTCTAGGCTTCCGGCGGCTCCGTCACCGGCAGGGTCATCGTGAAGGTGCTCCCTCCCCCACGCGCGCTGACGGC
Source organism: Anaerolineales bacterium (assembly GCA_046541755.1). Classification (GTDB taxonomy): domain Bacteria; phylum Chloroflexota; class Anaerolineae; order B4-G1; family SLSP01; genus JAAAOZ01. The sequence continues at coordinate 4,623 of JBKHCQ010000088.1, forward strand.
CTCGAGTCGCCCCTGATGCAGCACCTCGATCAGATGCTGGGCGATTGGCAGGCCCAAGCCCACGCCACCGAAGAGATGGCCGTCCACGGATTCGATGCGCGTGAACGGTTTGAATAGTTCGTCTAACTTGTCCATCGGGAATCCCACACCGGGATCTTGGATTGCAACGCGCACCTCGCCATTCGAGGCACCAACCCGCACGACAATCTCCCCGCCCTCCGGGCTGAACTTGACCGCGTTATCCAACAGCGCATTCAACGCCCGGCCCAAGCTGCCGCTATCGCCATAAATCGTCGGGAGATCGGGCGCAATCTCCATCGCGAACGCCAGCCCCGTCGCCTCGGCCGCCGCCCGATGCGCCGCCACGCCCTCCCGCACCAGATCGGCCATATCCAACGCCTCGAACTCCGGCGTGATCATCTCCATCTCCTGCAAGAAGAGGATGTTGTTCACCAGATGTACGACCGTCTTCAGGTTCTTCTCGACGGTGCCGACGAAACCCACCATCTGCTGCTGCGGCATCTCACAGGCGCCCTGGTTGAGGAAGTGCAAGTAGCCCAGCGCGGCGGTGAGCGGCGTGCGCATCTCGTGGGAGATGGTCGTGAGGAACTCCGAGCGGAGCCGCTCCTGCCGCTGTAACTCGGCGTAGGCCGCCGCCAACTCCTCGTTCTTGGCGCGCAGCTTCTGGATGGTGCGCGTGTTCGCGTCGCGGAGGTGATGCGTCACCTGAAGGATAATCCGCCGCGCGACCGGCGCGCTCGAAAGCAGCACCTGGTTGAACGCCTCGCGCTCGATCTCTAGCAGCGTCGCCGCCGTCACCGCGCGCACGGAGGCGTTGCGCGGCCCTTTCTGGATCAACGCCACCTCGCCGAAGAACTCGCCCGGCTCCAAGATCTTGAGCGTGTGCTCCTCATCCTGCGTCAGTTGCTTCGTGACCTCGACCTGGCCATCCACGACGATGTAGAAGGTGTCCTCATAGGCGCCCTCGTGACAGAGCGTGACGCCCGGCGAATAGGTGTAGAGCCGGGCGACCTCCGCCAATCGGGTCAGATCTTCTTCCTCCAAGCCGGGGAAAACCTGCTGCAAGATCTGCATCGTACTCAATGGCATAGCGCTTTCCTCCCTTCAGTGACAACCAGTGACAACCAGTGACAACCATCTTATCCCTACTGCGTCACCCCATTATATCCCGGCCAAGCTCAGGTGGATGTTACGGGATAGTTACGCGCCGGTGTTACTTCCTATCCGATCTCAAACTCCGCCGTCAAGAAGGTGTGATCCGAGGGACGCTCCGCCCGGCGCGCCGCGACGTCGATCCACGCGGCGGTCGAGGTCGCGGCCAGCGGTTCAGTGGCCCAAATGTGATCCACGCGCCAGCCGACGCCGCGCTCGATGGGGTTGCGAGCGCGATAATCCCAGTAGGTGAACTGCTCCGGCTCATCGGGGTGATGCTGACGGAAGACATCGACGAAGCCCCACGCGCGCACATCTTCTAAGGCGGCCTGCGCCTCCGGGTGGAAATCGACGTGGCCGCGCAACCCGTCGGGATCGTGGACGTCGATGTCCTCAGTGGCGACGTTGAAATCCCCCACCCAGACGAGCAGATCGTCGGGCGAGTAGCAGCGCTCGAAGAGCGCGCGCAGCCGCCCGAACCACTGGAGCTTGTAGGCGAAGTGCTCCGAATCGGGGCTGCGGCCCTGCGGCGCGTAGGTGTTGACGATATGCACATCGCCGTAGGTCGCCCGCAGCAAGCGCGATTCGTCGGCGGGGCCATCATCCGCCTCGTCATCGATGATAAAGCCGGCAGTCACATCCTTCAAAGGCTCGCGGCTCAGGATCGCCACGCCGGTGTGGGATTTCTGCCCGCGAAAGACGACGTGCAAGCCGGCCTCCTCAATCGGCGCGATGGGGAAATCCTTATCCTGCACTTTGGTCTCCTGGACGCAGAGCACATCCGCCTCTTCCCGCGCCATCCACTCTAAAATCTGCGGTAATCGCACTCGAATCGAATTGGCGTTGAACGTCGCAATTTTGAACATATACATACTCCTTGAAAAGCGGTTGAAAGTTGCAAGTTGCAAGTTAAAAGTTACAAGTTGTCTAAAGTCGAAGGTCTAAAGTCTGCAATCTTCCCGGAAGCTGGGGAAATTGTAGCTTCGCTTCCGGGAAGGTAGCCCAAAGCCAGTTATGCCTCAATCTCGCCGATGTAGATCTCGAATGGGGCGATTTCAAACGCAATGAGCGGCGTCGCGTCCGCGCGCTCGCGATTGGAGAAGATGGTCTGAGCCGAGTCCGCCGCTTCTGATAGATCGAAGGCGAGCGTGTGCGCCTGCTCGGAGAAGTTCAACACCACCAGGCAGGTCTGCTCCTCGCTGCGCCGCAGGAAGGCCAACACATCCACGCCCACCTCCAACAGCGGGGTGTAATCGCCGGCGATGAGCGCGGGCGTGCGCTGCCGCATCTGAATCATCGCCCGATAGAAGTTGAGCAGCGCGTCGGGATCGTCCTCCTGCTCCGCGACGTTGACGCCCTCGGCGTAGTTGGGATTCACCGGCAGCCAGGGCGTCACATCCGGCGGGCAGAAGCCGCCGTTGGGCGCGTCGGCCCACTGCATCGGCGTGCGGCACTTGTCGCGCCCCGATTCGGCCGCGTGCCGCGTGGCCTCCTCCGGCGTCGCATCGAGAATCTCGCGGCGCATCTCATAATGCCACAGCCCCCACAAATCCTGGAAGCGATCGATGTCGGTAAAACAGTAGTCCGTCATTCCGATCTCCTCGCCGTTGTAGAGGAAGGGCGTGCCGCGCAGGGTTAACATCAGCGCCAGCGAGAGGCGCGCCAGCGCGTCGTCATGCTCGCCATCGCCGTAGCGACTGTAGACACGCGGCGCATCGTGGTTGCCTAAGGTATTGCACGGCCACGCGCGCGGCGGCAACACGCTCAAGCGCACCTCCTGATTCGCCCGCACCCAATCGGGCGTGAGGCGCGGCGTCCGCATCAAGGGGAAGTTGAAGGCCATGTGCAGCTCGTCGCTGCCGTCGCCGTAGAATTTCACGTCCGAAGTCTCGCCGACCAGCATGCGATCATCGTACTCATCGATCAGCGCCCGCAGTTCCTTGAACAGTGCGTGGATGCCGGGACGGCGCACTTGATATTCAAACATCGTCTCCCATTGTTCGGCCAGCTTCTTGTTCGCCTCGTCCCAGCGCTCGCCAATCGAGCGCCGGAACAACTCCTCCTGCGAAAGCTCCGCCTCGTGATCGGGCATCTCTGGATGCTCATAAATCGTATCGATGGCATCCAGCCGGAAGCCATCGATGCCCATATCCAGCCAGAAACGCACGTCGTTGAACATCGCCGCTTTGACTTCTGAATTGCGCCAGTTGAGATCGGGCTGTTCTTTGAAGAAGAAGTGGTAGTAATACTGGCCCGTGCGCGGATCGTACTCCCACGCGGAGCCGCCGAAGGTCGAATTCCAGTTGTTGGGCGGGCCGCCGTCGCGCCCCTCGCGCCAGATGTACCAATCGCGCTTGGGGTTATCGCGGCTGGTGCGCGATTCGATGAACCACTGGTGCTTGTGCGAGGTGTGATTGAGCACCAGATCCAAAATCACCCGCATCCCGCGCCGATGCGCCGCATCCAAAAAGCGCTGGAAATCGCCCAACAGCCCATATTCCGGCGCGACGTCGGTGTAGTCGGCAATATCATAGCCGCAATCGTACAGCGGCGAGGGGTAGTGCGGGGAGAGCCAAATCGCCTCGATGCCCAAATCCTGCAAATAGGACAACTTATCGGTGATGCCACGCAAATCTCCAATCCCATCGCCGTTCCCATCGGCAAAACTACGGGGATAAATTTGATAAAAGACAGCTTTTTGCCACCATTTTAGATCGTCCAACTTAGTCATGCTCGCTCCTTGTAGCTATCGATTGATGTATAAACGAAAGGCCGCTTCGAGTCCCTACTCTATCATTCTATAACGTAATTGCAACTTAGATCGGCTGTGGCCTGGCGGAAACTTGTCACTTCACAGGCTAACAGTATACTTTTGCATAACACACCCTTGCGAAGGTTCCGAACGGATTTTGGGCCACAAACTGCTTAGCCTACCAGAAACATCATTAGATCAAAGGCTGTCTGCAACCTTCCCCCGGCCATTGGGCCTCGGGGCCAAGGCGCAAAGTTAGCCAAGAGAGGAGCCACCGATGACCCCACCCCACCCCGCCGATGCCTGGGCGGCCTTGCAACCGCGCCTGCGCCGCTTTCTGCCGCCGGAGGAGCACGATCTGCTCACCCCGGAGCCAATGCCGCGCGCGCTCGCGCAGATCGCGCAGCAGTTGGATTCGCTCCAGCACAATCTGCGCAGCTACCTGCCGCGCCACATCCACACGCCCGCGCCGCTGGCCGAGATTCCCAAGGGGGAGTGGCTGCGCGGCGCCACGCTCTTCGCGGACGTCACCGGCTTCACGCCGCTCACGGAGCACCTGCGGCAACTAGGCGAGGAGGGCGCCGAGCGCCTCAACACCACGATCAACCGGCTCTTCGCCGCGCTCCAAGCGCCCTTAGCGCGCTCCGGCGGCGATCTGCTGATCTTCGCGGGCGATGCGATCTTGGCCTACTTCCCCGCCCGCCCCGACGCCGAGGACGCGATCTGGGGCGTGCGCGCGGCGCTGCGGATGGTGCGCGCCATCGCGCCATTCGCCGCCGAGCCGATCCCGCTGAGTATGAGCGTGGGCGTGGCGCGCGGCGGATTCTTGGCCGCGCAGATGGGCGTCGCCGCCAAGCGCGAGTACCTCACCACCGGCGGCCCCATCCAGGCCGCGATGATCGCCGAGGCGCAGGCCGATCCGGGCCTCGTCTGCCTGACGCCGGAGTTGGGCGCGCAGCTGACCGAGCATTTTCGGCTCCGGCCGGGACCGGCGGGCTACCAGTTGGTCGTCGACGACCTCGGCCCCGCGCTGGACGACTACGAGCTGAGCGCGCCGACGACGCGCCGCCGCCGGGGCCATCTGCTCCTGCTGGCCGAGGATCGCGCGGAGATGATCCAGACGGTCGCGGAACGCCTCGAGACCGTGGAAGCGCTGGCGAGCTTTCTGCCGCCCAACATCTTAGAGCTGATCGTGGCGCATCAGAAGGAACGGCGCGTCCCCGGCGAACATCGGCTGGCCTCGGTGATGTTCGCCAACTTGCGCGGCTTCGAGGCGCTGCTGCGCGATCTGCCAGAAGAAGCGCGCCCGCTGCTGACCCGCTGGCTGCATGAGTACATCACCGGCGCGTGGGAGATCGTCGCCGAGGCCGGCGGTCTCATCGCCAACGCAGATCCCTACGTCAAGGGGATCACGCTCCTCTGCCCCTTCGGCGCGCCGCTCACCGGCGAGGAGATGCCGCAGCGCGCGGTCGCGGCGGCACTGAACCTCAACGCGCATCTGGAGCAGCTCACCGCGTCCTTAGTCGCGCAACTCCGCGCCCGCTTCGATCTCGCATCCGCCCAGCTCCCCGACCCGCCGCTCACGCATCACATCGGCATCACCTACGGCCCCATCTACACCGAGTACGCGGGGACGCAGGAGCGGCGCGAGTACGTCATCTTAGGCGATGAGGTCAACCTCTCCGCCCGGCTGATGGGGCAGGCACGCGCGCAGCAGATCCTCATCACCCGCGAGGTGTACAGGCGCGTGGCGCAGGCGTTCCGATGCGAGACGCTGCCCCCGATGCGCCTCAAGGGCAAGGCCGAGCCGACGCCTGCCTACGCCGTGCAGGGCCAACGTCACACGCACCTCTGGCTCGAGCACGCCGCCGCCTCCCCCATCGTCGAGCGCGAGACGACGTTGGCGGCGCTGAGCGCCACGCTCGATCGACTCGCGGCCGGCACGGGCGGATGTGTGAGCGTGACCGGCGAGACGGGCATCGGCAAGACCCGTCTGATCGCCGAGATCGTCCAACGCGCCGCGCGGGAATCCTGCACCGTGCTGGCCGGGCGCTGCCTCTCCTATGCCCAGGCGCAACCCTACACCCCGTGGCGCGACGCGCTCTGGGCGTGGTTCGGGCTGGATTTAGATGCGAATGGAACGCCATCCCTCGACCGGCAACGCGCGCGCATCGCCCAAACGTTGGCGGATCACGACCTCGCGCCGTTGACGGCGCCGCTGACGTCGCTCCTGTTGCCCGCCGCCTCGACACCGAGTTGGCCGCCATCTTCTTCCTCATCTTCCTCTTCTTCGTCACGGCAGCCGCAAGCGCCGCGCGGGAATCTCTA
>JBKHCQ010000089.1:0-10857 GCA_046541755.1 Anaerolineales bacterium
ACTAAACGGATACTATATCTGCTAAATTCGCTTCATCTGCTGAGATGAAAATGCACCAGATAGTTAGGTTGACTGGCTGCGCGTTTTCAGTTGATGTTGGACGTAGGCCAGCAGATACTTCATCGTGGCCTGCATCGTCTCAGCGACGCCGACGCCCTGAATGGCAATCGCTTCGTGCGTGGGCAACTTGCCCACGCCTAACGTCTGCTTCAACTCATCTACCGGCGAAATATCGGGAAGATCGCGTTTATTGAGCTGCACGACGGTGGGCATCGTTCGAATGGATTTCTTCATCCGGGCGAGATGCCGGTGCATATCCTCCCACGCGGCCATATTATCCTCCAGACGATCCGCCTGGGAATCGGCGACGAAGACCAGTGCATCCGCGCGGCGCAGGACGGTCTCGCGCGTTGATTCGTAGTACACCTGGCCGGGCACGGTGTAGAGTCCAAACCGAGGTTGCAAGCCGCCGATATTGCCCAATTCGATGCGCATAAAATCGAAGAAGATGGTGCGATCCTCGTGCGTGTTAAGGGTGAAGAGATCGCTGCGCCGTTCAGGCTTCATCCGCGCGTGGATCTGCTCCAAGTTGGTGGTCTTACCGCTCAACGCCGGCCCATAGTAGACGATGTTGAGATCAATTTCGCGTTTCTTCCAATTGATAAACATAGCGCTCCAACAGGTCTAATCTAAATTAGGAAGTCTAGCTACTGGATACTTTTCCCAAGACTGATCTTGATCAGCAGATAAAGCAGATATAAGCAAATTGGATTTCAATTTAGACACAAATGTTACAAAGAAAGCACAGATAGGCACAGAGAAAAAGGGGGGCTCCGCGTAACTCTGCAGCAATTGATCTATCTGATCATAAATCTGCTTCATTTGCTTAATCTACTGAGATAGACGCATAAAATTGTCGGACAGGTAGATTAGGAGTTGAATCTCAGCCAGATGATTCGGCTGCGGGCAAGCGCACGGTGAAGGTCGTCCCTTGGCCCGGCTCGCTGGCGACTTGAATATCGCCCTCGTGCTCCTGAACGATCCGATAACAGATGGCCAGCCCCAAGCCGGTGCCCTCCTCGCCTTTGGTGGTGAAGAACGGCTCGAAGATGCGGTCGCGAATCTCCGCCGGCATACCGACGCCGGTATCGCAGATCTGGGCGGTCACGTGGCCGTTCTGGCGCGCCACTTGGATATTGAGGCGTCCGCCCTCCGGCATCGCATCGCGCGCGTTGATCACCAGATTCATAAAGACCTCGCCGATCTGATCCGGCGCCGCCAAAATCGGCGGCAGGGCGTCCGCGCAGCGACACAGGACATCGATGTTGCGCTTCTCCAGGTCTTTACGGGTGAGCGCCAAGACATCGGAGAGGACGTCCGAGACATCGACGGGCCGCCGCTCCTTGCGCGGGGGCTTGGAGAAGCTCTGAAGTTGCTTGACCAGGTCAGCGATCATATCGACCTGACGCTCGATCAAGGCGAGATCCTCGCGCAGACTGGGACGACCCGCCACCTGATCCTGGATCAGGTAGATGTAGTTCAGGATGCCCGTCAGGGGATTGTTGATATCGTGCGCTATCGACGCGGCCAAGCGGCCCAGCGCCGAGAGCTTTTCGGTATGTCGCAGTTTTTCGTGCGCCTCGGCCAGATCCCGCGTGCGATCTCTAACTTTCTGCTCCAGCGTCGCGTTGAGATCGTGCAACTCATCCGTCGTCTGCTTGAGACGCAACATCGCGCGGACGCGAATCAGAAACTCTGCGTTGGACACCCCGGCATCCAGAAACTCATCAGCGCCGGCGTTGACCACATCCGCGATGCTCACATCATCCTCGTCGTCCCGCACCATAATCAGCGGCACGAACGGCAAATCGGCGGCCTTGATCTGCCGCGCGACGTCGCAAGCTGTCTCGCCCTCAAGATTCGTGACCATCAGGATCAAATCCGGGGGATTGGCGCGCATCGCCTCGCAGACTTCGGCGCCGTTTTGCGCGCGCCGGACTGTGTAGCCCGCGCTCTGCAACACCTGTCGCGCCCGCCGCACAAACGTCCCCTCGGCGTCCGCGATCAAAATATCAGCAAACAAAAATCCCATACTTACCATTATTTTTTCTCAATATCTAAGACTCTACTGAAAGAACTCTAAAAATCCGATTTTTTAGAAATTTACTACTAGATGTAGGTTTTTCGCGCGTGAATTTCATATATGTAGTAGGTTGCGTGCGTAAAAATCGGATTTTTGACCTTTTTCAGTGGAATCATCTAATACAACCAGAAAGGGCTTTATCTGGCGGAGCAACTTCTAACACCAATCTAATCATACACCCATCTTTACGTAAGTTCAATTAGACTTAGTTGGCAATTCTGTGGCAGTTAGATGAGTGTACTATCCCGGCCGGCTGTGTTAGAATGAGTGAGAATAAAGTGTATCAATACGCAAGAGACAGGCAAGGGGGACGTATGGCGACGAAATGGCATGATTTTGGGGATGGGACGTACGCGCTGGTAGGTGGATCGAATATCGGCGTGATCGCGCGCGAGGGCCGCGCGGTGATGATCGACAGCGGGCTGGATAAGAGCAGTGTGAAGAAGGCGCTGCGCGCCATCGATCAGCTCAGCGCGACGTTGGAGGCGGTGATTATCACGCACGGCCACGCGGATCATTTTGGCGGCGCGGGGTGGCTCGCGGGACAGATGGAGATGCCGGTCTACGCGCCGGGGATCGAGGCGGCGTTCGTGGCGCATCCGCTGCTGGAGCCGCTCTTTCTCTACGGCGGCGCCGCGCCCATCGCGGAGTTGCGCGGGAAGTTCACGCTCGCCGAGCACAGCGCGCCCGACGTCCAACCGCTGCCCGTCGGCAGGCAGGAGATCGCGGGGCTGTCCTTGCGCGTGATCTCCCTGCCGGGCCACGCGCCGGCGCAGGTGGGCATCGGCTATGGGGATGCGACGCTCTTCTGCGGCGACGCGGTCTTCCCCCAAGCGACGTTAGAGCGCCATCCCATCCTCTTCTGCGCCGATTTGGACGCCTGGCTGGAGACGCTGTCGCGCTTGCCGACGCTCTCCTACACGCGCTATGTGCCGGGCCACGGCGCGCCGCTCACGGACGACATCGCGGCGCTGGCGGAGCAGAACACGCGGCAGTTGCGCGAGATCCGCGAGCGAACGTGGGCCGCGCTCACGGCGCCGCGCACCGCCCACGAGGTGCTGCACGCCGTCGCCGCCGCCTATGAGGTCGCGTTCTCCGCGCCGGCGTTCTTCCTGCTGGCGCTGACGACCATCCACGCGGCGTTGACCTCGTTGCAGCGCTCCGGGGAGGCGGCGATCCTGATGGAGGATAATCGGATGTTGTGGCGGCGCACGTAGCGGCAAAGCTGCAAATAGACAAAGCTGCAAATCGGCAAAGCTGCAAATTGGCAAAGTATCAACAAAAACCGGCCCGAAGGATGATCTGATAGTCCCTTCGGGCCGGTTGTTTGGTTTTGCGCTAACCTTCCCGGAAGCTGGTTTTTTTATGCCATTGTCAGCTTCCGGGAAGGTAATGGATGAGAATGGACGAGAATTGATTCTTTTACAGTATCTGTTTAGTCTATGAGCAAACCAAGGTGCAACGCACTTAAATCAAAGGGGAAGCTACGCCTCGTGCAGTAATATCTGGTCATAAACCCCAAAGCGCGTTGCACCTCACAGTTTTAAGCTAGTCTAGCTACGGATTTCGGAGGACGAGCGGGAGGTAGATTTTCCCGCCGGTGACGTGGGTGGCATCGACGTTGGTAACAGAGGCCTCTCGCTCGCGGTCGTAGGTGGAGATAGCGCTGAGCGTTGTGCGATCCACACTGCCCGCCGTCGCTGTCGCCGGCACGGTGACCTGTAACGTGATCGATACGCCCTCGCCGGGGCTGAGGCGCGCTTGATTTTGGCTTAGGTTAATCTGCCAGCCTTGATCTGACACGGCCTCCAGCGAGAAGATGTCCTGATAGTCGCCCGCGTTGACCAGGCTGTGTTCGTAGAGGACGGTGCTGCCGGCCTCAGTGGAAACGGCCTGGCTGGCCTGCAACTGAATCGACGCCGGGTTGAGCAAGGTCGTCACATCGGAGGCGGCCGCGGCCAACGCGCCGCCGGCGTTATCCGAGCGCGCCTCGACGGTGGTGATGTCCATCGTGCCATTGCTGTCATCCGCCGGCAGAGTCAAGGTGACGGCCACCGTCGCATCCATCCCCGGCCCCAAGGTCACCGTTCGCGGGCCAATGTCCACCGACCATCCCTGGCTGGAGGTCGCGTCCAGCGTCACCGTATCCGTCGACGCGCTCTCGTTGGTCAAGATGTGCTGATAGTAAACCCGCTGCTGTCCGGCCAGGACGCTGGTCGGGTTGTTGGATGTGAGGGAGAGATCTGAGGGCCGCTGCGCGGTCGTCAGATCCACCACGCTCACCACTTGACCATCATTGCTCGATATGGCGCTCAACGTGATCAAGAAATTCTCCCCCGTCTGCGCATCCATAGGCACGGAGACGGTGACCATCACCGTGGTTGACATCCCCGCCCCTAACGTCATGGAGACCGGATAACGCACTCCCCAATTCGAATCGGGCGCCGTCGCCGCTAAGAGCACGACATCGGTGTAGACGCTGTTATTTTCCAACGTGTGGGTGTAGATCTGGTCCGCGCCCACGATGGCCACGCCGGTTCGATCCGGGGACAGTTTCAGATCAGAAGGCTTCCGGGCCGTCGTCATATCGCTGACGGAGACCTGTTTGCCGTCATTGCCGGAGATCGCCGTCAGACGGGTTTGATCGGCGTCGCCGTGGGCGCTGGTCAGCGGCACAGAGACGGTGACGGTCACCTCGCCTTGAGCACCGCCTGCGAGGATCATAGTCGACGGCGATACCGTCACCGGCCACCCTTGACTGGAGGTCACCGTCAATGCGACGGTATCAATCAGATGGCTATAATTGGTCAGGCGATGGACGTACTCAATTGCTGTATCCACAGTGACGTGCTCGGGACTGAGCGTGGAAAGCGCCAGATCGGAGGGCCGCAACGCCGTGGTGCGATCCGACACCGAATCGGTTGCTCGGTTGTCGCGATGCGAGGTCGCCGTCAGCGTGGTCACATCCACCTGCTGATGCGCGCTATCGACCGGCGCGGTGACGGTTACAGAGACGGTCGCCGATGCTCCCGCATCCAAGGTCCGGGTCACCGCGCTAAGCGCCACGGGCCACCCGGTATCCGACGCGACCGTCAGCGTGAAGGTATCGGGCTGTGTGGCGAGGTTGGTCAAGGTGTGAGTATAGACGTGATGCCGATCCGCGACTACGTTCGCCGCGCGATCCGGCGTCAATGAGAGGACGGCAGGCGCCCCCTCCCCTGCTATCGTCGTGCGGTTGCGGGCCGTCGCGAAAACGCTGCCATTGGAGACCGAGGTCGCCGTGACGATGGTCGTATCGACCAGGCCATCTGCCCCCTTAGGAACCCAGACACTGACCTCAATGGTCTCGGACAGTCCTTCGCCCAAGGTGACGCTATTCGAGTCCACTTGCGTCATCCAGCCCTGGGAGGACGAGGCTGACAGTAAGAAGGTGTCCGATCCATTCCCCGCGTTGACGAGGACGTGTTGATACCGCTGGCTGCTGTTATCCGGCGCGACGGCGCTGTTATCCGGGGTCAGCGAGACCGCCGGGGCCAATCCCACCTGGGTTTCGAGGTCGGCAGCGTCCACAATAGCAGCATTGCGCTGCGAGGTCGCGATGACGCGGGTGGTATCCGTCACCCACTGGCTGAGGCCCAACGGTACCTCAACCCAGACGTAGATGGTGATGCTTTCATCGGCCCCTAGCGTGACCTCAGCGGTGGATAGGGTGGCCGGCCAGGTGTTAGCGTCCAACGCCAAGTCGAAGCCGTCTTGCGCCGTGCCATCGTTGGTGATGGTTGCCGTGTGGGTCACGATCTCGCCGCACATGCCGGTGAGCAATTCATCCCCGGCGACCGTTACACCCGGCACACGGTACTCATACGCGCCGATATCCGCCTTGCTTCCGACCGGGCGCGGCACGCCATCGTGATCGACGGCGGGGGCCAGATCGTCGTTCGCTTTATTGATCACTGCGGAGGCGCCAGGTTTCAGATGATAATTACGGCCATCCGCATCGACAAAGATGTCGGCAGTCCCCTTATAGGAGGAAACCTCAACGAATCGGGACTGGGTCAACGGCTCCGTGGTCGTCAAATTCATCGTATTGCCCCACAAGATGCTGTTGTTGAGATAGATCGTCGAGGTGAGCGTACCGGCAACCGAGAATCCCGCGCCGACGTTATCGGCGATGGTGTCGTTGGTGCTGCGAAAATCGACGTTCTCCAGATGGACGCCGCCGCAGTCATTGCCGGCGATGACGTTGTTTGTGCTGCGGCCCCATAGCGGTGGGGCGTCATCTACTTCGTCGATGATCGACAGACCACATAGAGAATTGGAGATGTTGTTGATAATCTTATTACGCTCCAAGAAATACTGACTGAAACCACTATCTTTATTTTCCAAGCTGATAATACTAACGCCACCGTTCTTATAAGCCGCCGTGTTGCCAGTGATAACCGTACGCGCCATCATCAAACGAGCGTTGTTAATCAATTCGACATACACACCGGCATAATCACTCTCCGCTTCGTTGTAATCGAATCGACTGCCTTGAATAGCCAAGACACTCCCGTTACTCACATAAGCATACAATCCTCCATACGCTCCTAATTCGCCGGTGGGCGAAATATAAGCTGTGTTGCTGATCACCTCATTATCGCGAAAATCCACCACGCTTCCCAAATCAATGGCTGTGAAGTAGATACCGCCGCCGTCGCCGCCGGTCTCAACTGTGCCGGAGATGCCCGCGCGATTGCCGATGAGTTGGTTACCCCAGAAACGAAGATGACTGTTCTTGAGATCCGCCAGGAACACACCACTATAATTTCCCGCGGATGTATTGTAATTAAAGGTATTATCAATGAACTTTAACATACTGCTACTAATATCATTTCTGTCATCCGTTTCGACGAAATAACATCCACCGCCATCCTGCTCAGAAATGTTATGATCAACGTGATTTTGACGGAATATATAGGTTACACCTTCATCTACATCCCCTTTAATGTAACATCCACCGCCATTCCCGGTCGCACGATTGCCCATTAAGCTATTGCCTGTCATTGTGACGATCGCGCCCATTTTCATCTGATCAAGATAAAAACCGCCGCCATATTTGAGGGCATTACTGTAAACAGTGTTTTGAGAGATTTCATTCCCGGAGAAATCAAGCGTCCCTTTGTTAACTTGTCCAATGTAAAACCCGCCGCCACTATCCGTCGCGGTGTTATTCATAATCCAATTCTCTCTGATTTCCACGTCACTTCCTAAAATATCTCCTAATCGCGCGCCGCCGCCGCTGCCGCCAAAATTGTCGCCCGCCTGATTGCCCTGGAGTGTGTTATGGCTGAAATAAACCGTACTCCCCGTTGTGGCCAGAGCGCCCAAGTAAATACCACCGCCGTGGGTATTATCTCCATCGATCCCCCGCGCCGTGTTGGAGAGAATCCGGTTATACATCAGCGAAGCCCACGCACCATTGTTAGCTAATGTGCCCTTAACGTACATCCCACCGCCGCCGCCCACGGCCACGTTGTGCGTCATCGTGATATAATCGAACTGGAATGTGGATCCTGCATCCGCACCGGCGTTCCAATAAATAGCGCCGCCATTCGCCCCCGATTCATTATGCGAGAATGTGCCTCCAATCTGACGGAAAGAAGCTCCACGCCGAACTTGATTACCATAAAATCCGCCGCCTTCCAAGCCGGCAGTGTTAGACAAGAAAACACTCCGATCCAAGGTAATAGTAGTTCCATGGCTCGTCATATTTAGATACATACCGCCGCCAGCTTTCCCTGCTCTGTTTAATCTAAAGGTCATATCCTCGGCATATAGCCGGGACATATTTAACTGATTACCCAAATACACTCCCCCACCATGATCACTTCGAGCTGTATTGCTGATAAATCTAACTGATCGCAAATCAAGGTAAGCATCCTGTGAAAGCCCACTGAAGTAAGCGCCGCCGCCTTGAAAATCAGCGGTATTACTCAGAAATTCGGTGCTCGCAAGGTTAAGCACCGTCTTGGATCCAAAGTCATCTAAATAAAATCCGCCGCCGCCATTATTCCTCGCCGTACCCGTTACCACATTTTGGGCAAAGAGACTATCAGACAAATCCAAGAAATTCTTATCGGATAACGTCGCCCACACACCACCACCTTCGGAAACCGCGGTGTTCCTCAGAATCTGCGCCCCGGTAGCTACAACTGTATTCATACCATCGGCCAAGTTCATTTCTAAACCACCGCCTTGCCCCTGAGCCGTATTCCCAACAACATACATATTAGGCACAAAGAATTGAATATCATTCTCTCCAATCAAAGATATGCCGCCGACCTTACCGGTCTGAGCCACATTCCCTGTCACCGTTATGCCTTCTGTCATCGTAAATGCCGTGTTATAGGAGATATCAATGCTCCCGCCGCCGTATTTCTCCCCGGCAGTGTTATCAGAAAGCACCAACTGATCTCCTACTACATAACTGTGATTCGCGAAAACAAGGCCCACACCACCATAATCAGCATTAGTGACATTTCCAGAAAATTCATTGTCATTAAAGGCTGCTGTCACGTTATCTTGAAGCGTGATGTAACCACCTCCATAATTTTCTAAGGTCGCCACATTAGCATAGACATCATTATGCTCAAAGTATCCCGTCGCATTATGATTAGCAAAGAAGTAAATACCGCCATATTTTCTCGCTGTATTGCTAACAATCTCGTTATTTTTAACCTCGAATGATATAAAATCCGAAAGCTCAGCGTAGACCCCCCCACCCTCACTATTCAAGTTAGTATTAGTTACTATCTGATTATTATTTAAATGCAAAGCGCCAGACATAACTAACTTCGCATAAATCCCTCCCCCTGCAGTATTCACGGTCTGAGAAACTGCATTCGCAGCTACAATATTATCAACAATAGCGACAAATGGTCGGTCTTTACCATCGACATATATCCCCCCGCCCTTATTAGCAGCCTGGTTATTGGCGATGTCATTGCGCTGAAAATCAACCCTTGAATGTTCATACAACTCAGTATAAATCCCTCCACCCTGACGACTGGCACTATTGCCTTGTAATTCATTCCCTATCATCTGAAGATGAGAGGCCTGATCCAATATGGCATATACGCCGCCGCCGTTTCGGGCGCTACTCGAAACAACCTCAGTACCTGTAATAAGCGCATCAGCGCTATGAGAAAGATCTAGGTAGATATTACCTCCATCACTATTATTACTATTGAGAATGTTATCAGTTAATATATTATTATCAATGAACAATGAACTCTGATCAATATATCCCCCAATACCAGCGCCGTTTTTCGCTAAACTATTCTCGACTGTATTAGAGATAATTTCTACCTCAGAATTTTGATCCAACATCAGCCAAATGCCGCCGCCAAATCCCTCCGCCGTATTAGAGAAGATATCATTCCCCTGGATTTGGGCCGAACTTGCTGTGAGATCTATCCCTATACCGCCGCCCGAAAAATCCTCGTCATCACCGCCAAAAAGTGGTTTATCAGCAAAATTATTATGGATAAAGTTATTAACAATGACGATATGACTATTACCCGTAGCATCGACATACAAACCTGCTCCGGGTTCATTCTCCAAATCGCCCCCTTTGATCTCGAAGCCGTCGATGGTCACATCAAGCCCCGACCCCTCCACCTTGATGGCGCGACCATTGGTGCCTGCCGGAAGTGTGAGCGAGATTACCGATTGATTATCCAGATCGCGACTATCGAAGCTACTATTGTAGCCGCCCTCCAAGGTGAGCGATTTCGATATCACCAAGCTCTCGGTAAAAGTTTCACCGCCGCGCACCTTGATAACATCACCATCAGACGCCGCACTGATAGCCTCTAGAATGGTAGCATACGTACCGCCCGTGCCCACCGTCCTATCCGCCGCCCGCGCACTCCGAACCGTCCACAGCAGCGCGCCGAACAGCGCCACAACCAACAACCCCGCGAACACCACACTCCCCAGCAACGCCCAACGATTTCTCCGCTTCATCCTACGCCTCCTCTTGGATTTAAGTTCATCAATTCTAACGGTTGAGTGATCCTTTGATAACGCACTTATGATTGTATCATGTAGCCACAACAATACAACAGTAAAATGAGCGCCGAGTCATCAAGTAGCCGTAAACATCGGGGCGGATTCCAGCAGAGAAAAGACCAGCGAAGTGAAAAAGAGGAACGGCGCATCTTTACTATACACCCAGTTCGATATGAGCGCAATTGCCCCTTGCCGAAAACAAAGGGAAACGCTACACTAAGGGGCATGGAGCGACGGCTGATCATCGGAAAGCATCCTGCCGCGCCCCGCGCCTAAGGTTGAAATCCCCGGCTACTAAGGTAGTTCCAGGAATTAAAATCTCCCCAACCGGATGCTTTTTCCTCGGAAAGCGGCTTACTTTGGGGAGATTTATTTTCTCGGAATGCCCTAAGCGCAAGTCAACTAAAGTTGACTCGATTTCCACATGGATGTCTGACTTTCAGTCGGCCTTTAGCCGACTTCAGCTCTTAGCCTGCGATTCATCCGCAGGCGCGGGCGCAGGCGGCGCAAGCTCGTCTTTTCCTACGATCCAACGTCACACCCATGAAGGGCATATTGAGACTCATACGACACGAAAAGGAGCACGTGATGAGCAACATTTTGGTCTCCGGCCTGATCAATATCGAGACGACGGCGCGCGTCGCGGGATTCCCCATCGC
>JBKHCQ010000090.1:0-10837 GCA_046541755.1 Anaerolineales bacterium
CGTCTGCGCTTAGATCGCCGGTGGCCAAAAAGGCGCGGAGCCGGCGTCGCGCGACGACGGCGTCTTGCAGATCCCCCAGATGATCCTGCACCGCCTTGAGCTGCTCGATGATCACGCGGCTGTGCGGCGCCAGCGGCGCTTCGAAGAACTCCAGCGCGTAGCGCAGCCGTTTGATGGCAATGCGCAGGCGATGGCAGTGGGTCAATTCGGGGCTGGGGCGCGCGACCCAGTCGTCGAAGGCGCGGACGCGCGCCAGGCGGCGATAGAGCACCACGGGGATGATGGGGCGCAGGTAATAGGGCCGCGCCGTGCCCTTGTGGCTCAGGCGCTCTCGAATGGGCAAGGGCGCGGTCAGCAGCGCCTCGAATTGATCTCTGAACTCCGCGTAGGCCGCGCTATCCAAATGCGCGAGCATCTCCGCGCGCGCGTGTCGCCGAGCGGCCTCCCACGCCGTCGCCAACGGGCCGAGATCGGACGCCGTATCCTCGCGCTCGACGTAGGCCTGGGCCTTCTGCCAGAAGACGTCCAGATCGCGCACGAGGCCGAGCGCGCGCCCGGTCGCCCGCAGCCCCGCGATGGAGGGCGCGAGCGCCGCTTCATCTAAATAGCGCTCGAAGATGCCGAGCGCGGCGCGCATCCGCCGGGTGGCGACGCGCATATCGTGCAGCGCCTCGATATCCTCGCCCGCGCGCGTACCCTCTTCGTTGGCCGCCATCCGCTCGTAATGGAAGGCCAGCGCCTGGCGCGCCGCCTCCGCGATGGGATCGTCGGGATCGAGCGCGAGGGCGGGCGCCTGCGCCTCCTGGACTGTGTTCAATGTGGGCCTCGCGCCGCTGAAGCTCAGCCCGCGCTCGAATTTGGAGCGGGTCTCGGCCTTCAGCGCCCACCTGGCCTGGAGGAGGTCGATCAACTGCGCGAGGTCGGCTTCCACGCCGGCCTCCTGAAGCTCGATTTCCAGTTCATCGTAGCGCTGCTCGCGGCCGCCGTGATGCAGCGTCACCGCATCCAAGCTCAGCTCCGCGATCCGCTGCTTCGCGCGCGTCACATCGCGGAGCACGCGCTCCTGGCGCAGCGTGAAGAGCGGTTCGAGCGGCGCATCGCCCACAATCTGCCGGACGCGATGGCGTACCTCGCCGGGCGGCCACTGCGACGGCGGCAGCGCTGTGGGCAGCGCGACCTCCCACTCCGGGCGGCGATGGATCGCACTATGGCCGTCGTTCGGCCCTTGGCGCAGGCCCTTCAATGTGATGAGGAGCTTGCCTGTCATCTGGCGCTGGCGGCAGGCGTATCCGGCGTGGAGCAACGACCCTTGCGGGGTATCTAAGTAGGTGTCTGCGATGTGGCGCACCCGTGGCTTCCCAATGTGGAACGGCCCCAGTCGATTGATTTGGGCGAACGCTGGGCTGATCTCTGGTTCAGAGATAGAGAATTTGGCTTCGATTTCCATTGCCTCGCTTGGTGGGGAGCTTCTTCTTTCCATGTTACTATAGGTTATTATAGAGGGATTCCTCGATTCTTTCAAGTGAATGCATAATATTTAGAGTGTTGGTTGGAGTATAGTATATCTAATTGTTTTATGGCGGGGGTATTTCTCAAAAGCGTACCGGCCGCTGTCAAAAGGCCGATTGGGTGAGTGAAACGCTGGTAACGCTCACCAAAACGACCTTCGACAGCGGCCGGTGGAGATGAGGAACGTCAGATTCGTTATCGGATAGTCAAGGCTATATCTCGCCGGTAGGTTCCACGCTGAGACGTCCGTCTTCAGCGATCTGGACAGGCATCGGGTCGGTGATTTCGCCGATAAAGCTGCCGCTTTCATCGACGTTCTTGAATGCCATAATATACCATTTATCATCCGGCCCTTGGATGAGCTTGCTGCTGTAGAAAGTGCCGGCCTTATCGCCCAGGAGCGGTACATCGCTCAAGTGCTGGAAAGGGCCGAGCGGGGATTCGGCGTAGAGATAGTAGCTGCCGGTGATCATGCCCAAGCTCGCCTGGCGTTGGGCGGCGTGATATTTCGCCCCGCAACTGAAGATCAGGTAATAGCCGTCGCGCATAGCAACGAGTTGGGGGACTTCCATCTGCCCGAACTCGCCGGGTTCGGTGATTGGGGGCAGCACGTCCCAATGGATCAGATCGGTCGAGCGCGCGTGTGCGATCACGCCACGTTGATCAGCAGCCCCGTAATTTACACGACCTGTGATCAGCGCGTGGAAATCGCCCGTCTCTGGATGCTGGAACACCCAAGGGTCACGCCAGGCTTGATCGTGCCAGAGTTGTAGATCGAGCAACTCATACCATCGTGGGTCCGCTTCGATGATCGGGTTGTCGGCATACTTCTTCCAGTGGATCAGATCAGGCGACGTTGCCAAACCAATGCGCTGGATAAGCTTGTCTTCGGCACAACGCACGCCGGTGTAGAAAAGATACCACATGTCCTTATGGTGCAGCACACTGCCCGTCCATGTGGCGCAGTCATCCCAAGCGGGGGATGGGCTGGGGCGCAGAGCATCTGGAAGTACGCTCCAGTCGATCAAATCCTGTGAGACGGCGTGCCCGATGGAGACATGCCAATGGCGTAGTTCCGCGTCCTCCAGTTGGCGCGGCGCCTTCAGGTAAAAGATGTGATAGTCGTTGCCGTCGCGATCAAACCAGAAGTCCCAGATCCAATCTTTTGATAGTTGTAGTGTCATTGGGTCCTTTCCCTGTAAATCATCCGAACGTTGGGGTATCTGCGCCTACCTCCAAACAAATTTTTGAAGAGAGGCGTAGGTTATTCGCTCCTATCAAGGGAGTGACTACAAATTAGCCCTTGACGCCGGACGTAGCAATGCTTTCCACAAAGGTACTTTGGAGCATCAAGTACAAGATCAGCACCGGAATGGTAATCGTGGATAGGTAGGCCATAACCTCTCCCCAGGCGACGTTGAGCTGGAAGAAGTACTGCAAACCAACCATGACGGGGCGGTATTTCTCCTCCTGTAATGTCATGATGGGCCAGAGATACTGATTCCACATCGGCAAGAAGGTGAGGATAGTTACCGTCGAGAACACTGGCCCCGATACGGGGATGATTATCTGTCGGTAGATCTGGAACCAGCTTGCCCCATCTATACGCGCTGCCTCGACAATCTCCTCCGGTAATCCTTTGAAGAACTGCACGAAGAGGAAGATCGAAAACGAGTTGGCGATGAAGGGGATGATCTGCACGTGATAGGTGTTAAGCCATCCTTGAGTAAAACCTTCCAGGCTGATCCAGGGCAGGCGACTTGCGATGAGCAGAAGGGGGATAGCAATCGTCTCGAACGGTACGATGAACGTTGCGATGATCACTGTGAGGATGATGCTGCGCCCCTTCCAGTGCAGTATCGACAGGGCGAAGCCGGCCATTGAGTTGACGATGAGACCCAGGATCACAGTGGTGGATGTGACCATGACCGAGTTGAAGATGAAGTGAGCCGTTGGCGCTCGTTGAAAGGCCTCCCTATAGTTAGTTAGAGAGATATCGCCAACCGGTAAGAAAGCCCGCAATGAAGAGGAATCTTTCAGAAGCTGGAGGTCAGGCTTCAGGGATGAGACGACCATGAAGACGATTGGGAATATGAAGATTAGCCCTATCAGGCTCAGTACGATATACCGTCCGATGATAGCCAACTTATTTCTAAAGCTTTCAGATTTCAGGTTTATCATGAGATCTTCTCCTCCCTTGTTAAGCGGCGTTGGATCAGAGATACAATCAATACCATGATGAAGAAGACGACTGAGATCGTTGAGCCGTAGGCGATATCTTGTTGGCGGTATCCCTTCTGCACAGCTTGGAAGACCACCGTGGTTGTGGCGTTCAGCGGCCCGCCACGAGTCATGACATCAATCTGGGTAAACAGGGCAAAAGCCTGCGTGGTGATGGTGATAAGCACGAAAACCGCTGTGTCATGGAGACCGGGCCATGTGACGTACCGGAACTTTTGCCAAGAAGTTGCCCCGGCGACGTCGGCAACTTCATACAGCGGCGCGGGGATATTCTGCAGACCGGCCAGCCAGATTACCATATGAAAGCCAATGCCTTGCCAGATCGACATAATTATGACCGCTGGCATGGCCGTTGCCGGGTTGCCGAGCCAGTCGATCGGTTTTATGGAACCGAAGCTCACCAGACTGAGCAAGCTGTTGAGCAAGCCGTTGTTCGCATCGTAGATAAAACGCCATAAAATCGAGACGACCACCATGGATACAACCACCGGCATGAAGTAGATCGTACGGAAGATGTTGATGCCTGGTAGGCGTTCGTTGATGAGCACGGCTAAGAGCAGCGCTAATCCACCCTGAAGCGGAACGACGGCGATGGCGAAATAGAACGTGTTCAAGAGGGAACGCAGAAAAACGGCATCCCCAGCCAGCAAAACCCATTTGGTCTCGCCCCAGATCCAGGTCTGCCATTCCTGAAGGCCCTTATATTGGGGGTAATCTGGATTGTCTCGTGTGAATGAGCGCACTTTGGGGTAGGTGAGGTTCCCCTCTTCATCGAGCACAGGGGTACCGGAGTCGCTAACGATGGGATCAATCTGCAGGACACGCACCGTCAGCAGGCGCTTGAAGTTGCGGAGGCCCACGAACTCCGTTGGATTGGGTGAGATGAGTCGCTGATTGGTGAAGGAGAGGCCGAAAGCCATCAAGAACGGAATGATGAGGAATCCCAGAATAAGTATAATCGCCGGGCTGGCCATCAGCCAACCGGTTGAGGCTTCCCCGCGTCGGGCAGGATTACCCCTCTGCTGCTTCTCTGTTTTAATCCTTGGAACTTTAGTTGTTTTCATGTCCATATCCTTACTTTGATAGCGATATGTGGGGCTGTGGGTGGAAACGTCCACCCACAGCCATAGGTTATCCAGGAGGTAAATCTGCCATCAAGTGGTTACTTCAATCTCCAAACCCGTACCCATTGTTGGCTTCGATATCGGCATCGATCTCGTCGACAGCGGCATCTAACGTCTTCTCAACATCAGCGCCATTGGTGATGTCCGCGAGCGCCTTCTGGAAAATCAGCGCCAGGGTGGGATAGGCGGGCGTCGGCGGGCGGATGAGCGCCTGCTCGTTGCTCAACTCGTAGAAGACCTCCAGCGGGCCGCCTTCGGAGTAGTTCTCGGTGAGTTTGGCGGCGCCGGACGTGGAGGGGATCAGGCCGATGGCATCGGAGAAAGCGGCCAGATACTTGTCCTGAATGGCAAATTCGATGAAGGCATTGGCACCCTCTTTGTTTTTGCTGTCAGCAGAGATCCCGAATTGCCAGGAGCCTGCGCCGATGGTCGAGCCATTCCCCATGTCGGGGGCGGGCAGGAAGAGCAGATCGTCACCATACTCCTCGAGAGCGGTGACAGCTGCCCAGTTCCCGTTCCATTGCATGGCATATCGGCCCTCGAGAAAACCGGTTTCGCGGTCCGCCATGTCCTGAGACGTGCCGGGGGCCAGCCCGCGCTCAAAGAGACTCTGCCACCATTCTCCAAACTCAATGGCTTCGGGGCCATTGAGAGCGCCCTCCGCCGTCAGGTAAGTGTCGCGGTCGATCATGTCACCGCCGAAGCTCTGCAGGAAGGGGGAGAAAGCGTAAGGGTACCATTCACCCTGGTCGGCCATGCCCAGATCGAAAGCGTATTCGAACTCCCCAGTCGCTTGCAGCGTCTCGAGGATGCCATCAAACTCTTCCAGGGTCCAAGGCTCTTCAAGTGTGGGGATGCGGATGTCGTTTTCTTCAAGCACGGACCTTCGGGCAAACACGGCCACCGCAGCATCCCACAGGCCAACGGAGTAGACCTGACCATCCCATTTGCCAATGGTGCCGGGCAGGAAGTTGTCCAATGCACCTTCTGGAAGATCCAGTGGGGCCAGATAGCCGGACCAGGCCCAGTTGGGCATCACAGGGCCATCCATGTCTATGATGTCGGGTAGGTCGTCCGCCAGGGCGGCGGCGACGATGGACTCGTTGTAGCTATCTTGGGGGAAGTCCTGCATCACGACTTTGTAGTTATCTTGCGAGGCGTTGAAGTCGTCGATGATACCCGTGATGATGGCTCTCTCCGTGTCATTCCCGGCGCCATGGTACCACAAGGTCAACTCCGTCGCTTCGGCAGGCTCTTCAGCGCTACCTCCTTCGCCAGTTGGCTCTTCGGTTGCACTCGGGCCGCACGCCGCCAAAAGCATCGACACTACCATTAGTAGGGTCAATATCGTAGTAAATCGCGTTTTCTTCATTGGGTAACTAGCTCCTCCTCAGAGTTGTAAAGTTATAGAACGGACTAGAAAAGAAACGTTGTAAAATTCGGGTTCATTTTTCACTCGATAGCATCACCTCCTTACTCATAGTCATTCAACCCGCAAAACGCAAAGAGTTTTCCTGTTTACATCATGCTGAATCACGCTTGATGAGAGGGCACTCGATTTTATGTTGAACGAGCGGATCGTGATCTTCTCCCTCTATCAAGCTGATGAGTTTGTTGACGGCCCATTCTCCCATCCGGTAATGTGGAAGCTCCATGGTCGTCAATGAAGGATGGAGATGGGCCGAAATGAGCTTTTGATTATCGAAGCCGATTACGGCAACATCATCGGGAATGGAGAGATTTAGTTTGCGGAGGGCATCGTAGGCGCCCATCGCCGTTCGATCATTGAAGTAGAACAAGGCGGTCGGAGGGTCGGGCATTTGCATCAGGGCGATGGTTTGATCATACCCGCCTTTCTGTTCGGCCCAACACACGCGGACTAAATCTTCATCAAATGGGATGTCAAAATCCGCCAGAGCCTGCTTGTATCCTTGCAGCCGCCCATGGGTTGCCGGAATATCATCGACGTGATTGATGAAGCCAATCCGGCGATGGCCTTGTTTCAACAAATGCTGTGTGGCGTTGCGTGCGCCCTCCACCTCCGCTGGCACGACCGATGGGAAGGAGCGATCTTCGGCATAACAGTCCAGCAAAACGGTGGGAACTTCATGTAAGTTTTCCGGGGGATGCACAGGGCGATGGTACATCGTGGCGTAGATAATCCCCTCGACCTGACGTTCTAATAGCGTCTCAATGGCCGCATCTATCATATCTGGGTCATTCTTGGTATTGATCAACAGCAGGATCTTCACGTGCGCCCAGGCTACATCTTGTGCTCCCTCAAAGATTTTGCCGGCATGGGGACTAATCGCGATCTCATCCGTGATGAATCCTAATAGACCGGAGCGCTGCGTGCGCAAACTTCGGGCCAGCACATTAGCTCGATAGCCAAGTTCTCCAACCGCCGCCCAAACGCGATCCTGCGTCTCTTGAGGGATGTTCACATCGGTTCGCTTGTTGATCACAAAAGAGACGGTTGTCTGGGATACGCCGGCGAGTTCGGCCACATCGTTCATCGTGGGGGGGCGACTGTCGCGCTTGCTCATAAGTTACCCTTTACTAATACGGATTACTAATATGTATTACTAAATCGTATTAATAGTATAGGAGATTTAATTTCGTTTGTCAAGAGGGAATTTCGGACTTTTGGGGAATTTTAGGAAATCTCTAAACGTGTAGGCGGAAGTATTTCCCTGATTGCTGATTGACTTACCTGCGGTATACTTGAGGATACATCAACGCAGAAAGGGGAAGATCCAAGATGCAGATTGGCATGCTAGAAGAAGCGCATAATGAGGTGGTCTGGGAGGTCAAGCGGCCCGTGCTACGGCTCGAGCTGGGACTGTTGGCGGGGCTGGCGCTCTTCGATGTGGTCGTGGCCTTCAGCTTCGCGCCGCTCCGCTGGTGGATGATCGGCGGGGTGAGCGCCTTCGTGGTCGCCATTGGCCTGCTGCTGATGTGGCAGACGCCGGCGGTGATGCGCGGTCACCTGGAGCGGACGCCTACCGGCGGGAAGCTCAATCGCAGCCGCCGCCGATTGGTGGGTAAGTCGCAGGTGATGTGGGAGATTCCCCTGGATCACGTCGTGGGCTTTCGGATGGAGGCCCGCACCTTCGAGGAGACCAGCGGCGTCACCTACAATATGGCGCGGTTGTGGGTCATTCTCAGCGACGAGGCGGAGGACGACGCGCTGTTGCTCACCGGGTGGGGGCCGCTCAAGGAGATCAGGATGTTGGGCGCATCGCTTGCCAAGGCGGGTCGGCGTCCATTCGAGCCGGCGGCGACGTCGCCGGCAACTTCTTCGGCAACTTCGTCAACGGAAGCGTGATACTCTTGCAATGCGGGGCGTTAGACGCGGATTTTAACCCATAAGGTGGGAGCTATATGATGCGTCCTTGGATGGCTCTGATATTGCCATCACTCGCGTGGATGATGGCCTTCATCGAATTCGGCACGGCGCTCTATGTGTTGTTGCTCAACCCCCGCCACCGCGCGAATCGACACGTGAGCGGCCTGCTGTTGATCCTCTCACTGAACAGCTTCGGCATCGGGCAATTCAGCGGCGCGATGAACGCGGCCCAGGCCATCGCGCCCGTGCTGCTGTTGGCGGCTGTTGCGCCGATGGTGGGGCCGATGTTGTTCATCACCTCCGTGATTCTGTTGAAGCTGTCCTGGTTTCAACAGCGCGGGCTAGGGCAATGGATCAAATGGTCCATCTATGGCGCGCTCCTCTTGCCAGCGCTCCTCACGCTGGCGGATCTGCTATTCGATGCTCAGCTTTGGTACATCGGCTTGAATTTTGACGTCTACGCGGGCGGCCTCTTGCCCACAGCGCAATACACATCGCAAGGTGTGGGGACGATTATTCGCCTGGTCGATTTTGGCCTCTTCCCCTTGTTGACCCTCGTTCCCCTGCTCTACGTCATCATCCGCGGGGATGAAAATCAAGATGATCCGTTGATCCGCAAATTAGCGTGGGTCTTGCTCGCCGCGCAACTACTGGCCATCGGCGCGCTCTTTGGCGGAGCGATGTCGTTATCCCCTGAAATGGCTCTCCTCCTGGCGAATGCGGTCTTCGCCGTGACCTATGCTTACGTCAGCTTCTGGCAGATGGTCTCCGAGCGCCGATTGCAGCAATGGCAATTGCAGGCGCGCTTGCCAATGTTGGTCTTGGCGATCACGTTGCCCATCCTGGTGGGGGGTGTGGCCTTTGTGACGATGCGGGCTTGCCGGGTATTGGGGTATATCGTGTCGGAGCATGGGGCGCCGGAGTTGACGCTGATTCGGCGCCAATTCGAGGCTACCGCCTGGATCGTGGGCGGCGTTGGCGTAGTCCTCACGCTCTTCCTCACATGGCTGACCACCCGGCAAGCGCTCCATCCCATCACGGCTTTGACCGAGACGGCGCTGGCGATCACCGCCGGGGATTTGGAGCGCGTGGCGCCGATGGAGAGCGCCGGCGAGATCGGGTTGCTGGCCGAGGCGTTCAACACGATGACGGCCCGCTTGCGCGAGACCATCGCCTCGCTGGAGGCGCGCGTCGCCGAGCGGACGCTCGATCTGGAGGTCGCGCTCTCCGAAACTGAGGCGCTCTATCGCACCAGCCGCGCGCTCGTCACCTTCGACGATCCCGCAGAGACCTTACAGCGCATCGTCGATATGATCGCCGAGGTCTTGCCCGCCGCGTATGTCTCCCTGGTCACCTTCGACATAGACGAACAGCGGGTTCTGCGCGCGATACGCAGCGGATCGGGCGGGGAAAGCGTTCCCTTACCGACCTTTGAGGAGCTGCAATGCGGCTTGGTCGGCTGGGCCATCCACGAACAGCAGCCGGTGCTCTCCCCCAGAGGCGCGCCAGATCCGCGTGAGAGTCCAGAGTTGCAGGCGCGCCGCGTAAAATTCGACACCGGCGATGTCATCGTGGCGCCGATGGGGTATCGCGAGAGGATCGTCGGGACCATCACGGCCGTCAATCGCAGCAGTGATCCGTGTTACACTCAACATGATGTCACTCTGCTGAGCGCCATCGCCAAGCAGGCCGCCGCCGCCGTGGATAATGCCCGGCTCTTCGAGCAGACCCAATCCGCCCTGAACGAGACGCGCGCGCTCTATCGGGTCGCGCAGGCTTTGATCTCCTTGGGCGACCTGGAGGAGCTGCTCCGCGCCGTGGTCGCGGCCATCGCCGAGGCGTTGCCGGCCGATGGCGTGTTGCTGGTCACCTTCGATTTGGAGGCGCAGCAGGTGTTGAACTACGTCGGCACGGATTCCTCGTTAGTCCCGGAGAAGCCCGATGACTTCAGCAAGCTCTGGGAGGGGCTGAGCGGGTGGGTGTTGCGCGAAAGAGAGCCGGCGCTCTCGCCTAAGGGCCGCCGCGACCCCCGCGAAAGTGAGGCCGTGCATCAAGACCGCCTCCGCAATCGATGCGGCGCTATCATCGTCGCGCCGTTGCAATACCGCGATAAGCTGGTCGGGACGATCACGGCTCTCAACTCCATTGACCGGCCGGATTTCATCGCGCGCGACGTCGATCTGATGATGGCGATGGCCAATCAAGCCGCGATTGCGGTGGAGAACGCGCGGCTCTTCGACCGCACGCAGGGTGCCTTGGCGGAGACCCAGGCGCTCTATCGCGTCAGCCGGTCGCTGGTCGCCTTTGAGGATCTGCGCGAATTGTTGCGCGCGGTCGTGAATGCGGTGGCGGCCGCGTTATCCGCCAGTTGGGTGGTCATTATCACCTTTGATGTGGTGGAGCGGCGCGTCGAGCGGATTGTGCAGGGTGGCCCGTATCTCCCGCCGCCCTACACGCTCGATTTTGAGGAGCTGTGGGAGGGGCTGACGGGGTGGGTGATCCGCGAGGGAAAACCGGCGTTTTCGCCCAAAGGCCGGCCCGATCCCCGCGAGAGCGAGTTGGTGCGCCGGCATCGCGAGGAGCGGGGCGGGGGCAGTATGATTGTGGCGCCCCT
>JBKHCQ010000091.1:0-10825 GCA_046541755.1 Anaerolineales bacterium
GAGTTTAACATATCCCTAGGAGGAATGTGATGATCCTAATAACGATGGCCATATTGGCGATGCTACTTCCGTTGGCGCCGCTCGCGGCCTATCTCATATATCGTCGGCAACCGGTCGCCGTGGCGATGACCCGCCGGGTTGTTTTGGGCTTGACCGGCGTGAATTTGCTCTTGGCCTTGATGTTGGTGGGCGTCGGCCTGACGTGGTTCTTCGCGCCGGAGATGGCGGCCGCCGCCGGTATGGCCCAGGAGAGCAGCGATAACATCTACGCGCCGGTGGCGGCGGCCTTCGCCGTCAGCGCCGGCTCGATCAGCGCCGGCTATGCCGTGAGCACCGTCGGCTCGGCCGCGATCGGCGCGCTGGCCGAAAAGCCGGAGGTCTTCGGGCGCGCGCTCATCTTCGTGGGGCTGGCCGAGGGCGTCGCCATCTATGGGCTGATCATCGCCTTTATCATCTTAGGCGGGTAGGCGAGCCATGCAGTTGATGGTGATTGGCAACCCGGATACCGTGCGCGGTTTTGCCTTAGCCGGCGTGCGCGGTGAAATTGCCCTCACGCCAGAAGCGTTGGAACGGGCGATGGACATCGCGATGGCTGACGCGGAGATCGGCATCGTGCTGGTGACCCAGGACGTGGCCGCCCTGGCCCCAGAGCGCATCGATGCCCTGAAAGGCCGGGGGGATTTGATCCCCTTGGTGGTCGAAATCCCTGGGCCGGACGGGCCTCACGCCGACCGGCCCTCGCTGAGCGAGACGATCCGACACATCACAGGGGTGCGCGTATGACGATAGCCGATATCGAAGTCGGGGAAGTCGGGGCCAGTTGTCAGATTCAGCGCGTGGGAGATGTCGCTGCGCTTCAGGCGGCGATTATGGCGGAAGCGCGGCAGGATGCGCGGCGGATCTTGGACGACGCCGAGGCGGAGGCATCGAGCCTCCTGCGGCTGGCGGAACGGCAGGCGAATGCCCAGCGGGCGGAGATTGTAGCCCGCGCTGCGGAAGAAGCGGAATCCTACCGCCGCCATACCGTCGCGGCGGCGCGACTCGCGGCGCAAAACTTGAAGTTGCAACAGCGCGAGATGCTGTTGGATGGCGTCTTCGAGGCCGCGAGCGAGAGGCTATCTAAACTCCCGGAATCTGAGACGTATGGCGATATCGTTCAACACCTGATCCGCCAGGCGGTCGCCCGTTTGGAGGTCGAAGCCGTCGTGATCCACGCCGATGCGCGGACGCGCGAAGTATTGAACAGGGATATGCTTGATGCGTTGGGCCGTGAACTGGGCGTCGAGCTGCGATTGGGGGAGCGCTTGGAGGCGGCTTGCGGCGTGGTGATGGAGACGCCGGATGGGCGCTGTTGCTACGATAATACCTTCTCCAGTCGGCTCGAACGAATGCGCGATGACCTCCGCGCCCCGGTCTACGAGGCTTTGATGGGCCGCGACGTAGCTCCAGTGACTGAGGCGCCTCATGGTGCATAAATCGTCGCCCCCGCAGGTGGAGCAGATCGGTCACGTGACCTGGGTCAACGGCCCGGTCGTCCACGCGCGCGGATCGCGCCACATCGGGATGTTGGATGTCGTCGAGGTGGGGCCGGATCATCTGGTCGGCGAGGTCATCCGCTTGGAGCGCGATATGCTCACCCTCCAGGTCTACGAGGAGACGTCGGGCTTGCATCCCGGCGCGCCCATCTACGGCACCGGGCGGCCCCTCTCCGTGGAATTGGGGCCGGGCCTGCTGAAAGGCATCTTCGATGGCATTCAGCGCCCCCTGCCCGTGATGCAAGATCGCAGCGGGGCCTTCATTCGGCGCGGCGTCCGGGTGACGCCGCTCTATCATCAACAGCTTTGGGATTTTGAGCCGCGTGTCGTGGCCGGCGATGAGGTCAAAGCGGGCGCGATCTTGGGCGTCGTCCCGGAGACCCCGCTGATCGAGCATCGCGTGATGGTCCCGCCCGATCTCGCGGGCACGCTGACCTGGATCGCGCCGGCGGGGACGTACCGACTGTCGGAGACCATCGCCCGTTTGCGCACGCCTGCCGGCGAGGAACACGAACTGGCGATGCTCCAATATTGGCCCGTGCGGCGTCCGCGCCCGTATGCCAAACGCCTGATCCCTCGCGCGATGCTGGTCACCGGCCAGCGCGTGTTGGATACCTTCTTCCCGTTGGCGAAAGGCGGCGCGGCGGCCATCCCCGGCGGATTTGGCGCCGGCAAGACCGTGATCCAGCGGCAGATTGCCAAGTGGAGCGACGCCGACATCACCATCTACGTGGGGTGCGGCGAGCGCGGCAATGAGATGGTCGATATTCTCCACGAATTTCCCCATCTCGTCGATCCCCGCAGCGGCGCTTCGATGATGCAGCGCACCATTCTCATCGCCAACACCTCCAATATGCCGGTCGCGGCGCGCGAGGCCAGCATCTACACCGGCATCACGCTGGCGGAGTACTATCGCGATATGGGCTATCACGTCGCGGTGATGGCCGACTCGACCTCCTGGTGGGCGGAGGCGATGCGCGAGATTTCGGGTCGCCTGGAGGAGATGCCGGCGGAGGCGGGTTACCCGGCCTATCTGGCGACGCGCCTGGCGGAGTTCTACGAGCGCGCGGGGCGGGTGCGAACCCTGAGCGGGGAGATCGGCTCCGTGAGCATCATCGGCGCCATCAGCCCGCCCGGCGGCGATTTCTCCGAGCCGGTGACGCAGCACACCCGCCGTTTCGTCCGCTGCTTCTGGGCGTTGGATAAGGACCTGGCGATGGCCCAGCACTTCCCGGCGGTCAATTGGCTGGCGGGGTACAGCGAATACATCGACAACATCGCCGCTTGGTGCCGGGAGCAGGGCTGCGATACCTGGATGTCGCTGCGGGAAGAGGCCCTGGGAATCCTCCGGCGCGAGAATCACTTGCAGCAGATCGTCAAGCTGGTGGGGCCAGATGCGCTCCCCGAAGATCAGCGCTTGATTTTGGATACGGCCCGCCTGCTTCGCGAGGGGTTCTTGCAGCAAAACGCCTTCTCCGAAGCCGATGCCTATGCCGGCCTTGAAAAACAGGTGCGGATGCTCGCGCTGATCCTGCAATTCCACGAGCGCGCCGAGCGCCTCGTGGCGAAAGGATGTCCCATCATCGTGATCCGGGAGCTGCCGGTCGTCAATCGGCTCATTCGGATGAAGACGGAGTACACCAACCTGCAGGTGCACTATATGGACGAGATCGCAGCGGCTCTCGAAGCGCAATTCGATGAGTTGGCGATGGACTATGCGTAAATATTCCTTGCGAAGGTTGCGGCAGATACCCAATAGTTGGAATATGATACACATACAGATGTTCGTATCTCAATGGAACTTGATTGACCTTCGCAAGGGTGCGGAAAAGGATTAGGAACGGTAATATGGCTGATGTATCTTATGGTTATGGCGGCAAGGAAATCAGCGGGGTGGCCCGAATCGAAGGCCCGCTCGTCGTCGTCGAGGGCGTCAGCGGTGTGGGCTATGACGAGGTCGCCGAGATCATCGACAGCGCGGGGCGTCACCGGCGCGGGCGCGTGTTAGAGGTCGGCGAAGATATGGCCGTGGTGGAGGTCTTCGCCGGGACGATGGGCCTTTCGATTGGAGATACACGGGTGCGTTTCGAGGGCCGACCGATGATGCTCCCGGTCTCAGAGGAGATGTTGGGCCGCGTCTTCGATGGCCTGGGGCGTCCCATCGATGGCGGCCCGCCGCCCTTGGCCGCGCACCGCGCGGACATCAACAGCCAGCCGATCAACCCCGGCGCGCGCCGCTATCCCCGCGATCTCATCCGCACGGGAATCTCGGCCTTGGATGGGATGAACGCCCTCGTGTTGGGGCAAAAGCTCGCCATCTTCTCCGGCAGCGGCTTGCCTCATAATGACCTGGCGGCGCAAATTGTCCGTCAAGCGACGGCCCCCTCGGCAGGGACGCCGAGGGGGCCGGGCGACGAATCGGCGGAGGGGTGGGGAACGACCTTGGCGGATGAGAGCGCGGCGGCTGGATTTGCCATCGTCTTTGCCGCGATGGGCGTGAAACATGACGTCGCGGAGGCCTTCCGCGGCACCCTCGCCGCCAGCGAGACGGTGACGCGCATCGCGATGTTCCTCAACCTGGCCGACGATCCGCCCGTCGAGCGCCTCATCACGCCGCGCGCGGCGCTCACCCTGGCCGAATACTTGGCCTTCCAACGCGAGATGCACGTGCTCGTGGTGCTCAGCGATATGACCAACTACTGTGAGGCCCTGCGCCAAATCTCCAACATCCGGGGCGAGATGCCCAGCCGTAAGGGCTATCCGGGCTATCTCTACAGCGATCTGGCCGCTCTCTACGAGCGCAGCGGTCGCATCAGCGGCAGCCGCGGCTCGATCACCCAGTTGCCCATCCTCACGATGCCCAACGACGACATCAGCCATCCCGTGCCGGATCTCACCGGTTACATCACCGAGGGCCAAATCGTGCTCAGCCGCGATCTCTTCCAGAAAGGCATCTATCCGCCGATCTCCGTGCTGCCCTCGCACTCGCGCTTGATGAAGGACGGCGTGGGCGAGGGGCGCACCCGTGGCGATCACGCCGATCTCGCCGCCCAACTCTACGCGGCTTACGCCCACGTGCAGGATGTGCGCTCGTTAGCCTCGGTCATCGGCGAGGAGGAGTTGACCCTGGTGGATCAGAATTATCTCGAATTCGGCGCGGCCTTCGAGCGGGCCTTTTTGAATCAGGGGAAGATGGAGAACCGCGCTATCGCAGAGACGCTGGAGATCGGCTGGCGGGTGCTCTCCACCTTGCCGCGATCCGAATTGACGCGCATTTCTGAAGATGAAATCGCCAGGTATTACGGACGCTAGGGGGCTGCGATGGCTCGGATGAACGTCGCGCCGACGCGCAGCAATCTCATGGAGATGCGCGAGGCGCGCGATCGGGCGCAGGAGGGCTACGAGATTCTAGATAAGAAGCGCGAGGTCTTGACCACCGAGTTGATACACATCGCGCGCGAGGCGACCGAGATGCAACGCCGCGTCTGGGCGATGTTAGCGGAGGCCTATCACGCGCTGGAATTGGCGCGCCTTTCGATGGGCCGGGAACACTTGGAATGGACCGCGCTCTCCGTGAACAAAACCATCGAGGTAGACATCACGCCGCACAGCGTGATGGGCGTGGTGATCCCCGACATCGAAGCGCACGGCGCGCCGCCGGAGACGCCCTACGGCCTGGGCGATACCACCGTCGCCTTAGATGAAGCGGTCGCGCTCTTCCGAGAGATCGTCACCGCCATCCCGGCCTTGGCGGAGATGATGACCACCGTCTGGCGCCTGGCGCGTGAGCTACAAAAGACCCAGCGCCGGGTCAACGCCTTGCAACACACCTTCATCCCTCGCTACGAAGAGACGATCATCTTCATCGAAAATGCGCTGGAGGAGCGTGAGCGTGAGGAGGCCTTCCGCCTGAAACTGCTCAAATCCAAACAGCAGAGTAACAAAACAGCAAAATAGCAAAACATCAAAACTACGTAGTACGAAATACTCGATTCATTCTCAGCATCGGAGGCTCTCAATGACTCTCGAAAACGAAGCGTGCGCGCCTAGTCCGTTCACGTATATCTTAGCGCCGGTCGATGGCTCGGAATCCTCGATCAATGCGGGGCGCTTGGCGATTCGGATCGCGGCCAGCCATCAAATCCCCATCACCTTTCTCTACGTTGTGGATCAGGGCGGGGCGGAGGAGATCGCCGGCGCGTCCGCGCGGTCGGTCGGGGCGGTGTGTGAGCAGTTGGAGCACAAAGCGCACAGCTACTTGGACTATCTTTCGAGGATGGCCAGCAATCGCGGCCTCCGCGCCGAGAAGGTGATCCGCCGTGGCGTTCCCTATCGCGAGATCGCCGACCTGGCGCGCGAGGAGCGGGTCGATCTCATCGTCATCGGGCGGGTCGGCGGGCGGGGGACGCAACAACTGGCGCGAGTCGGCGCCGTCGCCCAGCAGGTGATCGAATACGCGCCGTGCCCCGTGCTCACCGTGCGCTATCGCCCCCTGAGCCGGTAATGTGTGTTTAAATTGTTCTAAGGTGCAACGCACTTAAACCAAAGGAAAAGTGGAAAAGTAACTCCTCTTATGCGTCTATGCCTGATGATGAGTCTAAAAGTGCGTTGCACCTCACAAGACTAAAGGGTTGCCGGAGATCTGGCGATCCCCTGCGAGCAGAGGAGAAACGAATGGATTTACAAACCCTATTGGCTGATATAGATATAATAAACTTCGTGGGAGAGACCCCGCCCGATCACCTGGAGATCGCGGGGATCACAGACGATTCGCGCCAGGTGACGCCGGGCGGCTTATTCGTGGCGGCGCCCGGCTTGAACGTCGACGGCCATCGCTTTATCCCCCAAGCCCTCGAGGCCGGCGCGCGCGCCATTGTGGGTGAGCGCCCACGTGCAGAGCTGCCTTTGCCCGCCGCATTTCCCTACATCCGCGTGAGCCATGCGCGGGAGGCTCTGGGGCGATTGCACGCCGCATGGCATCATCATCCCGCCCGCAAGTTGACGCTCATCGGCGTGACCGGCACCGACGGCAAGACGACCACCACCACGCTGATCTACGAGATCCTGCGCGCGGCGGGCATCCCCGTGGGAATGATCAGCACCGTCGATGCGCGCATCGGCGCGGAGACGTTGGCCACCGGCCTGCACACCACCACGCCCGCCGCCGAGGATGTGCAGCGCTATCTCGCGCAGATGGTGGCCGCCGGCATCACCCACGCCGTGCTGGAGGCGACCTCGCACGGCCTGGCGCAGCGGCGCTTGGCCGGCTGCCGCTTCGATGTGGCGGCTGTGACCAACATCACCCACGAGCACTTGGACTATCACGGCTCCTGGGAGGCCTATCGCGACGCGAAGGCGCGGCTCTTTGGGGAGCTGTTGACGGAGCGGCCCTTGGGGGTGGCCGTGCTCAACCGCGATGATCCCGGCTCCTACGACTACCTCGCGGCGCTGGCGGGCGATCCTCAAATTGCCTATTCCGTGCATCCAGAGCTGGTCGATTCGTCACGTGATTTGGCGGCGAAAAACATTCGGGCCACGCCCGGCGGCACGCGCTTCACCCTCTGCACGCCCGGCGGCGAGATGGAGATCGCCTCGCCCCTGATCGGCGATTATAACGTCAGTAACATCTTGGCGGCGGCGGCGACGGCGTGGGGAATGGAGCTTCCGCTGTCGGCCATCGCCGAGGGCGTAGCCGCCGTGCGCGGCGTGCCGGGCCGCATGGAGTGCATCGACGCGGGGCAGGATTTCTTGGCCATCGTCGATTTTGCGCACACGCCCAACGCCCTGCGCCGCGCGCTGGAGACCGGTCGCGCGCTCGCGGGCGACGCGGGGCGCGTCATCGTCGTCTTCGGCAGCGCCGGCCTGCGCGATAAAGAGAAGCGCCGTTTGATGGGCGAGGTCGCCGGGCAGTTGGCCGATCTCATCATCGTCACGGCGGAGGATCCGCGCACCGAGCCGCTGGCCGAGATTCTGGCGGAAAGCGCCGCCGGATTGGCGGCGCGAGGGCGGCGCGAGGGCGTGGACTACTGGCGCGCGCCGGATCGCGGCGCGGCGATCCGCCACGCGGTACAGTTGGCCCGTCCCGGCGATGTGGTGCTCGCCTGTGGCAAGGGCCACGAGCAGAGCATGTGCTTCGGCGCCATCGAGTATCCCTGGGATGACCGCGAGGCGATGCGCCGCGCGCTGCACGGCAAGACCTTGGATACACTGCCCACGGCTGATACGGAGAAGGATCGGGCGTGAAGGTAGCGCTTGTCCACGATTGGCTCAATCAGCACGGTGGCGCGGAGCGCGTGCTGGAGCAGTTGGTCGCGCGCTTCCCGCAGGCGCCGCTCTACACGAGCATGTACTGGCGGGAGGGCATGCCGCCGGCCTATCGCGCGTGGCCCATCCGCACCACCTGGATGGATCACCTGCCGGGCATCTATCGCCATCACCAGGCCTACTTTCCCCTCTACGCGCTGGCCTTCGCCCAATTGGATCTCTCCGGGCGGGGCTACGATCTGGTGCTGAGCAACAAGAGCGGCTTCTGCCACGGCGTCCGCACCGGCGCGACGCCCCATCTCTGCTACTGCCTGGCGCCGACGCGCTATGTCTGGGAGTATGAGGCCTACGCCGCGCGCGAGCGCCTGACCGCGCCCGTGAAGGCGGCGCTCAAGCCGCTGATCGCGCTGCTGCGCCGCTGGGATTATCGCGCGGCACAGCGCCCCACGCTGCACTTCGTCGCCATCTCCACCGAGATTCAGGCGCGCATTCGCCGCTATTATCACCGCGAATCGACCGTGATCTTCCCTCCGGTCGAGGTGGAGCGCTTTGAGCCGGCGGCTCAGCCGGACGATTACTACCTCATCGTCTCGCGCCTGATCCCCTACAAGCGCATTGATCTGGCGATCCAGGCCTTCAATGAGTTGGGGCTGCCGCTGTGGATCGCCGGGCGCGGGCGGGATCGCGAGGCGTTGGCGGCGCTGGCCGGGCCGACGGTGCGCTTTTTGGGGCGCGTGCCCGATGATGAGCTGCCGGACTTAATGGCGCGCTGTCAGGCGCTGGTCTTCCCCGGCCGCGAGGATTTCGGCATCACGCCGGTGGAGGCGCAGGCCGCCGGGCGGCCCGTCATCGCCTACGGCGCGGGCGGCGCGTTGGATACGGTGATCGCGGGCGAGACGGGCGTCTTCTTCCGCGAGCCGACGGCGGAGGCGTTAGCGGCCACGGTCGCGGCCTTTGATCCGAGGAGAGTGGATCCATTGGCCTGCCGCGCTAACGCGGCGCGCTTTTCCAGCGAGCGCTTTGGGCGCGAATTGTTAGCCGCGATGCGGGCGGTGGTGGATGCGGGGTGAGGTAGATAACGAACGGTGCTTTACTTCGTTTCACTCGTTTCGCGCCTGACTACAAACGAGAGTTGTTGTGCCCTAGGGCATCGCTTGGACTTCCCACTCCGGGCGTTCGGTCCACCAGGGCAAATCCCCGTAGGACTCTTCGATCTCTTCGGCGGTGTAGATCTCCAGCATACAGTTGTACCAGCTCATTCCCTCAGTTTTTTGGAAGTGCCACCACTCGATGTCGAAGTAAGAGGAGCGCCAGTTGGAGAGTGCGTTGCGCCGCTCCCAGCCGTAGTCGGCGGCGAT
This sequence comes from Anaerolineales bacterium, assembly GCA_046541755.1. GTDB lineage: Bacteria > Chloroflexota > Anaerolineae > B4-G1 > SLSP01 > JAAAOZ01. Next base: position 9,158 of record JBKHCQ010000091.1, read on the forward strand.
GGTCGTGAAATCGATGTAGTACCCTGCCGGGATCGGCTTGAGCTTCCCGCCCTGCACGGTTGCCTCTTCGCCCTCGGCACGAGCGTTGAGATCCCACGGCGCTGAGCGTAGCGGCTCGCCCAGGCTACCGTCTTGCTCCCTGGCCTTGATGAAGACGCGCCAGTAGGTGACGCCGCCGATGTCCTCGCGCACCAGTTCGATCAGCCCCTGCCGCAGGAAGCCCTGGTTGATGTCGATGGCGCGCCCACAGACGTGCCACGAAATCCGCCCCTGCCCCGGACGCGGGGTGTGGTTCATCGCGCGCGAGGAATCCCCCAGAATCGAAAGGTAATCCCAGCCGGTTTGGGCCAGCACCGTCTTGCGCATCGCGTTGAAGCTGTCGTTGACGCGGTCGCTCAACTGCTGAGCGCTGTTGCTGCCGTTGACATCGGGCAGCGGGATGAGTTGATAGTGCTCCGTGGGGGAGGAGCGCAGCACTTCGGTGTAGAGTGGCGGGCGTTCTTCGGTCATCTGGCGCTGAAGTTGCGCCTCAAACTTGGGATCCAACGCGGTCGCCGTCCAATCGGGCGTATTCATCCAGTCTGTCGTGCTGTACCCCTCTTGGGCCAGCGCCCAGCCCGTGGTGTTGGCCGCGATGAGGTAGGAGGTCTCGCGCTGGCGGAAGATAAAGGCGAGCGCCTCCCCATCGGGCGACCAGACCGGCTGCCCGCCCACGCCGAAGAGGACGGGGCGCAACTCGCCGGAGGTCATCGCCTCTTTCTCGAAGGGGATCATCCAGATGGTCTCGTCGCCGGGGACGCCGGCGGAGTAGGCCAGATAATCCCCCTTGGGCGACCACGCGGCGAAATTCTCGTCTTGATTAGGGGTGTTGGTGAGGTTGAGCGTCGTGCCGTCATCCAACGAGATCAAATAAAGATCGCGATTGTTATTCTCGTAGGCCGTGAAGGCGATGTGCCGCCCGTCCGGCGCCCAGGCGGGCGCGTACTCCGGGGCCGGGCTGTTGGTGAGCCGTTGACTGTGCCCGCTTTCCACGTTGAGTACGTAGATGTCCAAATTATCCTCGTCGTAGGCCTCGTAGGCCAGCCAGCGTCCATCGGGCGACCACGTGGGATTCGCCTCGAAGTAGGGCGAGCGTGTGAGGCGCAGCACCGTGCCGGAGGTCATATCCATCATGTAAAGATCCCAGTTCTGTGCCCGGCGCGAGGCGAAGGCCAGCTTACGGCCATCGGGCGACCACGCCGGATCGCGATCCTCGGCGGGATCGTAGGTCAGGCGGAGCAGATTCCCCGTGTTCTGCGAGATCAGGTAGATGTCGCTGTTGCCGTTGTGGCGCATCGTGAAGGCCAACGTCCCGCCGCTGCCGACGGGGGTGGGGCGCGGCGTGGGCGTGACTGCGGGGCCGGGCGTCGGCGTCGCGACGACGATCCGCTCCGTGACAAACTCGCGCGGCGGCGGCGTCTCGCCCTGGCCCAGCATCAGATAGAGGATGCCGGCCAGGAGCAGCAGCCACGCGATGGGCGGCACCGGCGCCTTGCGCGGCTTCAGCAGCCATTTGATGAGTTCGATCAGCGGGTGTTCTTGTTCCACGGTTTCTCTCTATGGTTGTAATCGTTGTATCTGTTTAGTTACGTGAGTGGATGTTCCCAGAACTTCAAAAAAGCTCTCAGT
>JBKHCQ010000092.1:0-10810 GCA_046541755.1 Anaerolineales bacterium
CCTCATCTTCCTCTTCTTCGTCACGGCAGCCGCAAGCGCCGCGCGGGAATCTCTACGCCGTGCTCCAACAGCGGCTCGCCCGCCCCGACGCCTCGGCATCCGCCGAGAAAGAGAGCGCCGATCTCCGCGCCACGCTGAGTCGGCGCTTGCAGCAACCGGCCGCGCGGGCCGAAGCGAATGGCGGATCGTTGTGGGAGCAGTTGCGCCAGAGCCTCGATCCCGGCCAGGCGGCGGTTACGCTGCTGACTAAGTTAGCCGCCGAGACGCCCGTACTCTTCGTGGTGGAGGATCTCCAATGGGCCGATCCGGCCTCGCGGCGGGCGCTGCGACAATTAGAAGCGGCGACAGCGGAGCATCCGATTCTCCTGTTAGCCACCGCGCGGACGGGCGATCAAGGCGAAGAGACGGAAGAGACCCACATCCCCGGTGATCCTCATTCCTTAGCGGGATTGACGCGCGCGGGCGCCGAGGCGCTGGCCGCGCACCTCCTCCCGGCGGCGCCCGCCCCGGCGCTGGCGACGTGGCTACACGAGCGCACCGAGGGCAACCCGCTCTTCATCACGGAGTTACTCCGCGCGCTGCGAGAGAGCGACGGCTTGGCTCTCGATCCGGCCACGGGTCAGCAGGTGTTGCGCTCGGCGGATGCGACGTTGCCGCCCACGGTGCGGGAGATTATGCTCAGCCGCGTGGATCGGCTGCCGGAGCAGACGCGCACGGTTTGCAAGTTGGCCGCTGTCATCGGGGAGCGCGTCCCCGGCGCGCTGTTGGCGGCGCTCTCGCGCTTGGAGCCGGCCGCCCTGCTGGAGCATCTCGCGACGCTGGCGCAGCACGACCTGATCTCGCCCCCTGCCGCTGCCGCTTCGCTTATGGCGACCGAGTACACCTTCGCCCATCCGCTGCTGCGCGAGGCGATCTACGCGGGGCTGTCCTACGCGCAACGTCGCCGCCAACATCGGGAGATCGCGGAGACACTAGCGCGCCAGACGCCGCCGCCCTTGGACGAGATCGCCTATCACTACGCGCACAGCGACGCGCCGCTCCAGGCCGTGCGCTACCATCGCCTGGCGGGGACGGCTGCGCGCGCGCGATCCGCCGAGGAGGCCGCGACAGCGTATTATCGAAGCGCGTTGGCGATCGAGATCGATGCGGAGAAGCACGCGGCGGATCTAGCCGCCTGGCGCGAGGAGCGGGCGCGCACCCACGAGGCGTGGGGCGATCTCTGCGTGGCGCAGGGGGGATATGAGGCGGCGCTAACGCACTATCAAACCGCCGCGCCCGATGCGCCGGACGCCGCCAATCTCACGGCTAAGATCGGGTTGCTCACTCCGGCAATCGCGGATTTGGAGATAGCGGCAGCGGCGGAGCGCCTGCGCACGGCGGGGGAGACGTTGCCCGCCAGTTCGCCGATGCGCGCGTGGATCGCGGCGGCGCGGGGCTGGCTGGCGCATCAGGCCGGGGATGACGCGGAGGCGCGCGCCTGGTGGCAACGCGGTCAGGAGGACGCGCAGACGCCGGGAGCACGGCAGGCGCTGCGGGCATTGCTCGATGGCGACATCCCCGCTGATTATACGACGTTGCTGAGGGCATCGCAGGCGGCGGCGTCGCAAGCGACGGCGTCGCAGGCGACGTTGGCGCAATCTTAGGCGCTCTAATCCCCAAAATACCAGCCGGGCATCCTCTGGCGCGAGGATGCCCGGCTAGTTGTGGCATTATTTACGAGCGGACTAAGGTGCAAGGCACTTGAACTTAAGTGATCGTTACGCCTTATGCAGTACAGGCCTGGTGATAAGCTCAAAAGTGCGTTGCACCTCAAGAAAACCGACGGCACTCCACTTAGCTGCGTGCCTGACTACGAACGGAACGATTCTGATTTATTTGGTCAGGTCGAGTTTCATCTCGATGCGACGGAAGGATTCGATGTAGCCGACGTCTTTCAATCCGGGTAGGTGCGGGTCGTTGAGGGGGACATTTTCCGTCTTGGTGTCCTTGGCATCGTAGCGAGAGTGGAGCGCGTGGGCCAAGGCGCAGGCGACGAGGCGCGGATCGCCCGCCTCGGTCTGGGGGACAAGGCGAGCCAATTGGAAGGTGGTGTTCTGGAAGACGAGCCATCCACGCGCGCCATTTCTCAATCGCACACGCAGCGCCTCTAAATTCCCCGCGTTGATCAGGGAGGGCGTTTCATCCACCCACGAGGGGACGCTCCGACGCTGGCTCAAGAAGGCGATAGCCTGATCAGCGCCGAAGAACTCGACATCGTAGGGCGGCGCGTCCACATCCTCAGCCGGCCGGCCTGGGGGACGACGCAGGATCAGGAGTTGACGCACTTCCTCAAATCCCAACTTGATGAAGAGCCGGTGAGCCGGGACGTTGTTCTTGATCACCTCTAAGATGACGTACTCCGCGCCAATCTGCTTAGATTGATCAATCATATATTCCATCATCAATTGGCCGGCGCCGTGGCGGCGCTTGACGGGCAACACGCCCAAGCGGGTAATCCAGGTGTGCAGAGGATTCAAGCGCGTGCCCAACATCGAGAGGCCCAAAATCTGCTCCCCACGCATCGCCACAACGGAACGTTCCAAAACGACATCATAGTTATCAATATAGCCTTGCAAACGCTTAGGATTCATCGGCATCGGCACAATATAATCCACGCGCGCCTGGTTGTACGCCCAGGTCAATTTTTCAACTGTAAACTCGGTCGCGGGCACTAATCTAACAGGATAATCATCCGGCCCGGCATGATCATGATCACTCAATTATATTCCCCTTACCTCTAATTTAGTCAGATCGTCCCTGGTCAAGCCGCTACTTTACATGTTACTTGCGTGTCATGGCGCTGGATCTAGGGGAGATATTTGGCAACCTCCGCCGCGAAACTCCGCGCCTTGATCGGTTTGGAGATATAGCCGTCACAGCCATAGGCGCGGGCCATTTTGCTCGCCGTGTCCTGGGGCCAGGCCGTCACAGCGATAACTGCCGTCTTCAAAAGAAAAGAGGAGCCTTTGATCAAACCGGCGGCGGTCTGACCATCCAAATCGGGCAGGCCCATATCCAGCAGAATTAAATCTGGCTTCTCGGATAGGGCCAATTTGAGGCCACTCTCTCCCTCGGACTCATGCAAGACCTCGTATCCAACTCGCTCCAGCAGTTTGATCATGAGCCGCGCGTGATAAGGATCGTCTTCAATGATGAGAATCTTTGTCACCGGTTCTCTCCCTGGCTTAACTAAGCGCAAAACACCCCATGGAATGATAGCATATCCCTGATGCAAAAAGCCCCGCATATTACTGCGGGGTTTCTTAAGGTGAATGGTTCACACAAATTTATGTAGCTCCTATGTCTACGTCGCTCGCGCCGCGAAGAACTGATCAACTTTGGTCAACAACTCCGCAACACGAATGGGTTTAGAAAGATAATCATCGCATCCTGAATTGAGGAAGCGCTCTTTATCCCCCCGCATCGCGGAGGCGGTCAACGCGATGACCCAAATATCCTTCAGATCGTCATGATCTTTGACGCGCGAGACGACTTCCATCCCATCTAAGCCGGGGATGCTAATATCCAGCAGGAGCAAGGGGGGATGCAACTCCTGAACCATCTTCCAGCCGGTGGTGCCGTCCTCGGCCAGCCGAATATCGTAGCCTTTGGCTTTCAAGACCTTCTGCACAATCCGACGATTGTGATAATTATCCTCGATATATAAAATTAGTTTTCGATCTGCGCTCATAACTCTTACTCCGGTAAAATAGATTCGATGTGCGAGAGCATGCTACTCCGATCCAAGGAAGATTTCAACCAGATGGAATCCACGTTGGCCGATAGACGCGTGCGCATTTCCTGGTCAATATCTTTCGCCGTAGCGATCATCACGGGGATGTTTTGGGTCGTTTCTTGCGTGCGCAAAATTCCCAACAATGTCTCGCCGCCGATATCCGGCAACATCAAATCCAAAATGATTAAATCCGGCTGTATTTTCTCGATGATGTCCAATGCCTCCTGGCCGGAGTGCGCTTCCATAATCTCGAAGCGTTGGCGTGTCTCTAACAAACGACGAATCAGCCGCGCCTCTGGGACGTAATCATCCACGATGAGAATACGCTGGCGCTGTTCCTTGCCAAAGTCGGCGATCATATTTTCCGAGGCCATCACTTCCCTTTCCGCTTTCTCGGCCTCCGGCGAGCGCACGGCAAGCCCCTCTTCTTCGACCACGCGCACCATGTGATTGACCAACTCGCGCGCGCTGAAGCTACCCTTCAGCCAGACGGACTCGGCGTAATCGCGGATGCGCTCGCGCTCCGGCGGCGAGAGGGTCTTGCCGGAGACGATGACCACCGGAATCTTGGAGGTTCGCGGGTCGCTCTTCAACTCATCCATAATCGTAAACCCGTCTAGCTCCGGCATAGTGAGATCCAACACCACGAGATCGGGATGGCGCTGGCGCACCAGATCCAGACCGTCCTTCGAGTTGTTCGCCTCGAAGACGCGATAGTTCTTGTAATTTTTGAGGAAGCGGCGGATAAGCCGGCTATCGTAGGGGTTATCGTCGATGATGACGATGGTCGTGATTTGCTCATCCAACTGCTCCAACGCGGCGGCCAGGCCCTCGGCGGGACGCACGGTCTCCGGCGCTTGAATGGAGAGGTTCAGGATGTAGCGATCCTCTAAGGTGTACTTTTCGGCGCTGAAGGTATGGCCGGAGCAATTGACGACGACGCGCTCGCCCTCTTTGATGTACTCACGATCGATCAACTTATCTAGCCCGGCGAAGGCAACGCTGGCGGCCGGCTCCATCGAGAAGCCCTCCAAGCGCGCGATGCGGCGCATCGCGCGGAACGCCTCGCCATCGCTGACGGAAACCATCGCGCCGCCGTTCTCGTCGTTGGCCTGTTTGAGGATTTTATAGGCCATACCCGGCTTGCCGGTCGCCAACACGGTGATCAGGCTATCGGGCTGCTCCACGATCTCCGCCTCATCAAGGCCCTTCTCCCAGGAGCGCACTATGGGCGAGCAGCCCTCGGTCTGCACCACGCCGATCTTGGGGATGCGGTCGATAAGGCCAGCCGCGAGCAATTCCTGGAACCCTTTGAGGACACCCAGCGGCCCAATGCCGCCAGAGACAGCTTGGATGTACCAATCAGGCGCCTGCCAATCCATCTGCTCGGCAATCTCGAACGCGATGGTCTTCATGCTCTCTTTACAAGGGATGGCCTTCGCGCCCCGGTCGGCGTAAAGGTCATGGCGGCGGGCAAAATCGGCGGCCACCACTTTGGTTTGATCGTAGGTGCCGGTGATTTTGATCACCTCGGCGCCATAAAGGGCCAGTTCGCGCATCTTTTCGGCGGGGACGCTGCTGGTCACAAAAACCCACAGCTTCATGCCGGCGCGGGCGCAGTAGGCGGCATAGGCCGCCGCCGCGTTGCCCGTGGAGGCCAAGACGACCTCATCGATGCCCTGATCGCGCAGCGCGCTGACCGCGACCGTCGCCTGGCGATCCTTGAAGGAGCCGGTGGCGTGCTGGCGCTCATCCTTGATCCAAATCCCCACGTGCCCGGTTTCGCGCTCCAACCCCTCGGCGCGCGAGAGGGGCGTCCAGCCCTCGCCCATGGACACGATTTTGAAGTTATCGTCGAAGGGCATTAGCTCCCGATAGCGCCAGAGATCGTAGGGGCGATCCTTCAAGATAGCTTTCCAATCCGGCGGCAATTTGTTGATGTCATAAAGCGCATTGAGCCACACCCCACCACATTCCTCGCAATTGAGGATGTAGGGATCAGGATCCATAATATGGCCACACGATAAACACTGCACACCTGAGAATAGCGTTGGCATACTCACTCCCATTTATCTAGTAGTTTGATCTGGCGCGAATGGTTTGATCATAGCGCTAATATCGCAAAGATATTAGATTTCAGCCCATCAATTCTTAGTGACAATCCTTAACAGAGAAAACCTCATAAATTTCAATCGACTCCAAGCGCCCTTTTAACAGCAGCGGTTCGATGGGGCGCGCCTCGACGATGTCCTGCGCCGCGAGGTAGGTGGGCTTATCCACCAGGATCTGGCCTGGTTTGGCGCTCTCCTGGAGGCGTTTGGCCGTGTTGGGGATGTTGCCGATGACGGTGTAGTCCATAATGTCGACCGACCCAATGTTGCCGACCACGGCTTCTCCGGTGCAGATGCCGACCCCCAGCCCCAATTCCGTCATCCCGTCCATCGATTGCAGGACTTCTGGGAAACGAAGTTGCATGGCGCAGGCGGTGCGCAGCGCCAATTCTGCGTTTTTCTCGTTCGGAATCGGCGCTCCGTAGAAGGACATGATCGCATCCCCTAGGTATTTGTCTAAAGTGCCCTCGAATTCAAAGATGACTGGCACCAAGGTGTTGAAGATATGATTCAATACTTTGGTGACGTGCGAGGCCGAATGTAGCTCCGAAAAGCGGGTGAAGCCTCGAATATCCGCGAATAAGACGCTGACGACGCAACTTTCGCCGCCCAGGCGGAGCTTTTGATCGGGGTTGCTGAGGATGTCGCTGGCGATGTCTTTGGAGACGTAATGGTGGAGCACGCTTTCCAGCAAGGCGTTTTTCACTTCCAGCTCGTCGTGCAGTTCTTTGATGCGCAACAACGACCGCACACGAACGAGTAACTCAATGGAGTTGAAGGGTTTGCTGAGGAAGTCATCCGCGCCCGATTCCAACCCCATCACTTTGCTTTCCATATCCCGCAGCGCGGTCAGGATCAAGATGGGGATGGCTTCCGTCTCCGTGTGCGCGCGCAGTTCCGCCGTCACCTCGAAGCCGTCCATGCCGGGCATCACGACATCCAAGATAATCACATCGGGCGAGGATTCCTGAGCCAATTTCAACGCATCGGGGCCGTTATAAGCGCGCAAAACTTCGTACCCATTCGGTTCCAAGATAGATGCGAGCAACTTGACGTTATGAGGGTGATCGTCTACGGCTAAGATAATGGGTTTCTTTTCTTTGTTCTGCATGATGGGTCATCGCCCTTCCGAATGTTCAATAATCCCGCTCTATTGTTATGCAATATCGATTTCTGTCAAGTCATTTACTCAGAGGCCCAAAGAGACCTCTGTGCTATCAAGAAGGTCTCTTTGGGCCATTGATTGGTTAACGTCAGACGGCGGCGGTCTCGGCGGTCGCTTCCGCCTCGGGATCATAGATGGGCAGATACGCGGAGAAGATGCTCCCTTTGCCCGGCTCGCTGTGGACTTCGAGGTGTCCGCCGTGCATCTCGACCAGATGTTTGGTGATCGCCAGGCCAAGGCCGGTTCCCTCAGCGCGGCGGGCGTTGGAGCCATCGACCTGCCGGAAACGCTCGAAGACCGTGTTCAGATCGTCATCCTCGATCCCAATGCCGGTATCCTCGACCTCCAGACAAGCCCAATCGCCCTCGCGATAGGCTCGCATCTCGACAAAGCCCTCATCGGTGAACTTGGCCGCGTTCGAGACCAGGTTGTTGAGGATCTGGGTCAGGCGGACGCGGTCGGCGTAGACGCGCATATCCTCGTCGAACACCTTGACGCGGAAGTCGATGCCGGTTTTCTGCTTGTGAAAGTAGCCGATGTTGTTGGTGCGGACGTCGTCGAAGAGCGGGGCAAGGTAGACCTCTTCTTGCTCAAGCTTCAATCGCCCGGCCTCGATCTTGGTGAGGTCTAAGATGTCGTTGATCAGTCGGAGCAGGTGTTTGCCGTTCTTATGGATGGCGTCGATGTCCTCTGTCATCTCGTCGTTGAGCGGGCCGTCGATGCCCATCAGGATGACCTCGGTGTAGCCGAGGATGGAGTTGAGGGGGGTGCGCAGTTCGTGGCTCATATTGGCCAGGAACTCGCCCTTGAGACGATCCACTTCGCGCAGGCGCTCGGCCGTGCGCTGAACTTCCTCGAAGTACTGGGCGTTCTGGAAGGCGATGGCGATCTGCGAAGCTAAGGTGGTGAAGACGTCCAGGTCGGATTCGGCGAAGCGGTTGCGCTCATCATCCTGCACATCGAAGACGCCGATCACACGATCTCCGGCGACGGCGGGCACGGCCACCTCCGATTTGGTATCGGGCAGGAGTGGGTTGGGCATGAAGTCCGGGTCTTGGGTCACATCGTTGACCAATACTGGCTGCCGGGAGCGCGCGGCGCGAGCCACCAGGCTCTTTGCGCGATCCAGGGCGATCTTATGCCTCTCTTCCAACATCACGCGGCCGGCCTCGCCGGTGCCGACGCGCATAACTAACTCGTTGGTTTCTTCATCGATGATGTAAACGTGGACGTGGTAGAGATCGAAGCGCTCTTGGACCATCGGCACCACCTCGGCGAGCAGCTCTTGCGGGTCGAGAATCGTGTTGATCTGCGCGGCGACCTCGGCGGCGGTGCGCAACTGGGTGGTAAAGCGGCGTCGCTCCTCCTCAACCTGCTGGCGTTCGGTGATGTCGTGAGCGAAGGAGAAGATAAATTCCTGGTCGCCGAATTTCAGGTAGTTGACGGTCACCTCCACCGGGAAGATCACGCCCTCTTTAGTCATGTGTTGGCTGGTCAATGTGATCGCGCCCTTTTCGCGAACCTGGGCCAGCAGTCCAGGCCACGCTTCTTCCGGGAAGTCGGGATCGATGTCGAAGATCCGCATCTCTAACAATTCCTCGCGGGTATAGCCCAGGATCTCACACGCGGCGCGGTTGACATCGAAGAAGTTGCCCTCGTCATCGAACCAAAAGATTTCATCCTCGGCGTTATCGACGGAGGCGCGGGTCAGGCGCAGGGCAGCCTCGCGGCGCTTGCGCTGGGTGATATCGCGCACGACCGAGATGATGCCGGTGGGGTTCCCCTCGTCATCCTGGAGGAGCGCCGTGCTGACCTCACCGTCGAAGACATCGCCGCCCTGCCGTACCAATAACATCTCCGCGTTACGACTGCTGCCCGTATCCAAGGTGTGATTGATGTTCTGCGTGGCGGTAGACCAATCGTCGCGGGCGATCAATTCCATGGTGTTGCGGCCCAACAGCTCATCGCGTTGCTCGTAGCCGTGTAGATCTAAGAGCGCCGCGTTCAGGTCGGTGATTTCGCCCGTCATATTGGTGACGCTGATGCCGTCGGTAATGGCGTTGAAGATGGCGCGGATCTTTTCCGCCGATTCTCGCAGCGCGGCCTCGCTCTCATGCTGGCGCTCGAAGTAGCGCGCGTTCTGATAGGCGGTGGCGATCTGCCCCACGAGGGTGCGGTAGACGTCCAGATCAGATGCAGTGAAGAAGTCGACCTCATCGGCCTGGACGTCTAAGACGCCCAGAAGTTCATCGCCGACGATGGCCGGGACGGCCACCTCGGATTTGGTATCCGGGAGCAGCATGTTCGGCAGGTGCTCCGGCTCCGCTGTGACGTCGTTGACGACGACCAGGTCGCGGTCGCGGGCGGCGCGGGCCACGATGCTGCGCTCGCGGTCGAAGGGGATCTGATGGCCTTGGCGGAGCATCAACTCGCCCGCGCGACCATAACCGGCGCGGAGGTTGAGGACCTCGCTTTCGGGATCGAAGGCGTAGAAGTGGACGTGGTAGAGGTTGAAGCGTTCTTTTGTCAACGGGATTACCAGGTCGAAGAGTTCGTCAGGATCCAGCAGGGCGTTGACGCGCGTAGCGATCTCCGCCGCTGTTTCCAGTTGGGCGGCGAATCGGGCCTGCGCTTCCCGCGCCTCTCGAATGTCGGTGATGTCGCGGGCGACGTTGGCGAGGTATTGGAGGTTGCCGGCCTCATCCGTAATGGAGATGATCGTCATCAAGACCGGGATTTCCTCGCCCTCCAAGGTGCGGAGGAAGCTCTCCCCCGTCCAGGCGCCCTCTCGCATAGCCGTCGGGAGAATTTCATCTTGCGTGCGCTCCAGTTCCCGCTCAGGTGTAAATGAAACGATCTCATACTCACTGGGGTCTATATCCGAGGGGATGCCGACCATCTCTCGGGCGGCCTGGTTGAAGTAGACGCCTTTCCCATCGGGCGTCGCGATGCCGACGAAGTCGGTCGTCGCCTCCAAGACGGCGCTCAAGCGGGCTTGCTCCGCCTCCGCCAGCTTGCGCTCGGTGATATCGGTATGGGTGCCGATGACCCGCTCGGCCGCGCCACCCGACGTGCGTTCTGTGATATACCCATACGCTTGAATCCACCGCCAATTGCCATCCTTGGTTTTCATGCGGAACTGCATAGCGAAGTCTTCACCCGCTGCCACACTGCTTCCAAACGTTTGATTGGCCCGTTCCGCATCCTCTGGATGCAACAGCTCGGCCCAAGTGCTTAGGTCTTGCGGCAACTCGTCAGGTTCGTAGCCCAGCATCGTGTACCACGTGGGATTGTAATACACCTCTTGGCTCGCCGGCCAGAACTCCCAGATGCCCACGCGCCCAGATTCCAGCGCCAGCGACAATCGCTCCTCGTTCTGAGCTAACGATTCACGGGCCTTGACCGCCTCAGTCGCGTCACGGTTACTGGCGCGGCGACCTATCCACTCGCCCTCCGGCCCGTAGACCGGCCGGCAAGCGTGCCCAATCCAGCGGACTTCGCCATCCTTGGTGAAGATGCGGAATTCTGTCTCGGCGGCGTCTTCTGCCGTTTCCACTTCCGCCGGGTTTTCGTGATAGGCGTGCATGTGACGATGGAGAAGCTCGCGGTCGTCGGGATGGACAATCTCATCCAGCAGGTGAGGATTCTCCATAAATTCATCGGCGGTGTAACCTGTGATCTTCTCACAAGCCGGGGAGACGTAGAGGAACTCATCCTCCGGCCCCAGCCAGTACTCCCAGTCGTAGGTGTAATCCGCGA
>JBKHCQ010000093.1:0-10807 GCA_046541755.1 Anaerolineales bacterium
AGCCCGGCGACGGAAGTCGCGGCCACAGGGCGTAGCAAGCTATGCTTGGGCAAAGTCGGCCTTCGCCGGCTCTCTGGGTGCTTTCCAGAAGATGCTTAGGGGTCAGTGCTTCGACGCCTGTTTCGATGCTGTAAAGAGGCCGTCATCCCCCGCAGGCCCTCGAATAGATAGATCGCGCCGCCGATGAGGCCAACAGCCGCGCTGACGGCGTAGACGGAGAGCGTCATCCCGGCGGCGGCGGCGTCCCCCACACCCACCGCGCCGAAGAGCGGCTGGGCCGCGATATCGCGCGCGCCCAGCCCGCCCACCGAGATGGGGATCAGCAGGGTGAGCGAGAGCAGCGGCGTCGCGATGAAGTAGAATCCCAGGCCCACCTCGACGCCGACGGCGCGCCCGCACAGCCAGTGGACGCCGATGTTGAGCAGATTGAAGAGCATGGAGAGCGCCACCGCCCAGCCCAGCGCACGCGCGCCGCATCCGGTGACCGCCGCGTAGATCTGCGCCGGCGCGCCCTTCCCGGCCAGCGAAACAGCGTCGGGCAGCCACGCCGTCGCGCGCCGCAGCCACGTCCCCTGCAAGAGGAGCGCGCCCGCGATCAGCCCGCCGCCAGCCAACGCCACGAAGGTCCACGTCAGCCAGGCGGGCAGCGGCGGCGCGAAGGGCAACGCCATCAGGCCCAACGCCATCAAAGAGAGGATGCCGGCCAGGCGGTCGACGAGGACGGTACCGACGGCGGCGGGCGGCGATTCGCCTTGGGCCAATTCCAGCACGCGGACGACGTCCCCGCCGAAGCCGGAGGGCAGGAAGGCGTTGAAGAACCCGCCCACGAGGTAGAGGCGCAGCAGTTGCCAAAACGGCGGGCGCAGCCCCAGGCCGTGGAGCAGCGCCCGCCAGCGAAAGGTCCGCACAACGATGCCGACTAAAAATAATCCCCACGCCGCGGCCAGTAACACGAGATCCGCCGCGCGCAGCACGGCCCACACATCAGAGGCGCCGACCTCGCGCCAGAGCAGGGCCAACGTCGCCAGGCTCAGCCCGATGCGAAAGATATTGCCCCACAGTTGGCGGCCCCAAAATTGGCGGCGCTTTTTCACTGGGCCTCGTAATCAAAGTAATCAATCCATACATCCACGGGGGTCACTTCCGCGGAGCCGCCAATCACACCGATGTTGTAGCGCGGGATCGCTTTGCCGGTTTCCTGGGCGATATCTACTGTGCCCAAGTGATGGCCATTGGCGTAAAAGGCGGCCACATTCCCGGTGACGACCACTTTGATGGTGTTGTAATCATCCATTCTGAGAATCGCCGCGCTCTGGATGTTATCGTGCCATCCCACGATGATTTCCTCCCGATTGTCCTCTTTGCCCTCTTCCCGCACATCGCCGGGATAGACATAGGTCGGATACCGCAACACGGCCCAGCGGCTGTTCATGTTGATCTGGAAGGTGAGGATGTCGGTCATGTTCTCATTTGCGCCAAAGACGATGCCCCAGTGCGCCCACCAGGGTTGGTAATCCTCCCAGGCGTTGTCAATTTTGCCCCGGATTTCGATGGTGTAGTTTTCGGGCAGGGGGAAGTAATCGGAGGACATAGGCGCTTCTTCGGCCGGCCACACAAACCACGTATCCACATCCCCGCCGCCTTGCCAGGACAAAGGAATGTACACGCGGTAGTGGCCTTGATGATAGCTCATATTGGCTACTTTTTCCCAGCCTTTATGACAATCCCATCCCCAGCGACACCATTCATTGTACCGGATTGCCGGGCCGACGTACCAACCACTGTGGGGATCGTCAAAGTGATCGACAAAAGCCGCTAGGGGGGTGGGCGTGGGCGTCGGGGTCGGCGTGGGCGTGGGAGGGAGATCGCGCCGGACTAGAGGGAGGTAGAGGTAGTAGTCGGATAACACCTCCAGATGGATGTCATCAACCAACGGGCCGGCGGCCACCTCTTCTTTGTCGCTCATAAAGTGCAGGACGATGGACACCTCGACGACGTCGGCGAAGGTATCCGGGGCGATGACCATCTCGCGCCATGTCACAGATGGCGTGATGGGCTGTCGAACGCTGAGTCTATCGCCGGCCCCGGTACGGCCTACCATTTGGACTACCATCTCATCCCCCGGCGCAAGCTGATTATTAATGTTGAGTCGCAATCGAACGGCTTTGGCAGGATGCGTGAGGCGGAACGGGCCGGCGACGGCTTCGGTCAACATGCTGTTGGTGTAAGTTCCGGTGAGCCAGGTTTGTTCGCTTCCCAACCGCCCGCCGCCCGCCGCCCAGAATCCCCAATCGTCGTAGATTAGGGTGTTCGCGCGCGTGTAGGGCGTGATCCCCCATTGATACTCGCCGCCGGTCGTGTCCGCCACCTGCCAGGCCGGGTCGAGCGTGTCGAATGTGTCGGTGAAGACCGTCTCCCATCTCCCCTCGGAGGCCAACGCAAAATCAAACGCAAAATCAGAGGAGACATGTCCGACCGTGCCCGCCAAGCTAATCCATAGCAAAAGCGTTCCAAACAAGATAAGGGTGTAAATCACCCAATTTTTTTGCCGCATAATCACCTCTCTAGTCGTCCAGCAGGTACAGGTAGATGAGATCACTGCGCCTCGGGACAGTGGGGGTCATACTTAAAATAATCGACTCGGATATCCACGGGCGTCACCTCCCAGGAGCCGCCGATCAACCCAATGTGATCACGCGGCATCGAGCCGATGGCGTTCACGCTGGTCAGAACACCATTCACGTAGAAGGCGGCATACCGATCTCGCACCGCCACCTTGAGAGTGTTATACTCCCGCGTAGACACATAGCGGAGATCGCCATAGGACCAATCATTGATGGGGATCTCCACATTGATTTCCTCCCCTCCCAGCGGCTGGCGGTTACCGGGATAGCTATAGTTGTGATATCGCAGCGCGGCGACATCGTGATTGGCGTTGACCTGGAAGGTATAAACGTCGTTCAAATCCTCAGTAGCGCCGAAGACGATGCCCCAGTGCGCCCACCACGGCTGATATTCCTCATCAGAGATAAAGCGTCCCCGCGTCTCGATGCAATATCGATCCGGCAAGGGGTAGTAGAACTCTGGCAACGGCGCCGTCTCCACCGGCCACACAAACCACGTATCCACATTTCCTCCTCCGCCGTGCCAGGTATGCGGAATAAAGAAGCGATAGTGCCCCCCGACGTAAGCCATCTCAGCCACCACTTCCCAACCCTCATGGCAATCCGTTTCCCACCGGCACCAGTTATTATAACGCCAGGCCGGGCCGGTATACCATCCGCTGGTGACATCGTCGAAATGATCCACATAGAGCGGCAAGGAGGTGGGAGGAAGCAACAATCTCGGCGCGCGTTCATTACTCACCAACGGCAGATAGATGCGATAACTATCATCAGGTTCTGACCCCGGTGAGGCCATGCCAGCCCTAGCTTCTACCGGCTCGCCATGCCCTTGCATCAAGCTCATACAAGCCAAAATCAAAACCACCACCACGCCAACGTATTTTCGAATGCTGACCCGCTCCATTTTCTGTCCTCGTTCTAAGATTAAAAACATATAGAGAAGGAGGGGATTGCTCTGCCGAGCAATCCCCTTGGATGTATTTGGAAATCCAAATAGCGCCCTTTATTCTGTGACTTTGAAGTTATCGAAGCGCGATTCGACCGGCGTCCTCTCCCAGGCCCCGGTCATCAAACCCACATGCCTCGAAGCGCCGATATCGCCCGACCAGACATGATGGTCATTCAAATAGACGGTGGCCCGGTTGCCTTCCACCTCAACTTTAGCATGCACGTTCTTATCATAGCCGCCGGGAACGCCATCGCAAGCGACCCATTCCCGCAGTTGTGTCCAATTGAGCTTATCCGGCGTCACAACCGGGATATGCGAATTCATCCCGCTGTATCTAAACACCGCGCAATGCCCCTCGAAGTTCCACTCGACGACATAGACATCACTGAAATATCCGTGGTCGCTCTTGACGGCCCGGAACACCAACCCCGCCTTGCCCGCCGTAGGATCTACCTCTTGATCGCCAGCGCGGCGGAAGGTGTGATCAACTTCGACAACATACTCGTCGTCCTCAGGTGTGTAGGGCGCCGAGACCAATCCCATCCGATAGTTATTCAACCCCTCTTTATCCAACAGAATTTTCATCCGATAGGAGTCAAATTCGTACCACGTGCCCATCACGGCGCGATCGTTATCCTTGTAGGTGTGCCGGGGCCAGCCGCTGTTGTTATCGGAGAAGTCATCAAAATACCCGTGCGACTGCACATCGATCTTCACAACGTTGCTCCAAGCCCCTGAGCCATATTGATTGCGTGCCCGCACGCGATAGTAATAGGTCCCCACAGGCTTATCGGTAAAGCTCTGCGGCGACGTTCGATTCTCATCAATTGTCAGGTTCGTGAAGTTGGCGTCCGTCGCTTCCTGGAAGTGGTACGAAGTCGGGGGATAAGGATCAGAGTGATCGTAGGACCAACTCAAGGCGTAGTTGCCATAGGTATCATTATTGTCCACCTTCAAGGTCGTTGCAAAGGGAATCGGCGGATAACGCTTCGCGATCAGGGGCAAGTAGACAAAGCGGATACCATTATCGACTGTCACCGTGACGGTATCCAGCGCGCCGAACTCCGTCCCGGCGGCGTCCCGCGCCCGCGTCTGGATCACGTACTCCGTCGCATCATCCACCACGGGCAGGTCCCAATCGTAGCTCCAATTCCACCAACTTCCATCCAAAGGCGCCGCCGCGACATCATCCACTGCGACCCAATCATCCTCGCCGCCCACCGGCTTGATGTTGACCTCCACCACCGGCGCCTGCGTCGCCGCAGCCGGCGCCGCAGCGACGCGCGGCTGGTCAGCGCCCCATGCCATCGCCCGACTTGTCGTCACGGTGACCGAGACGACATTGCTCCAGAAGCTATCGCCGTAATCATTACGCGCCCGCAGGCGATAGTAATAGGTACCGGATGATTTGTTCTCGAAGTAATGCGAGGTGGTGTCGGCCCCCTCAGAAAAGGTAGTGGGTGATTCAAAATCCGGCGTCTTAGCCTCCTGCAATTGATAGCTCAACACATCCGGCACCGACGACCACGAAACATTGTACCAATCCCGCCCGGAGCCATATGGAATATCATACAAGGTGGGCGCCGGCGGAAACTCCGGCGTCTGATCCGAAAGCCACGCGCGCCCTTCGACCTCCAACGTGCCCCGGTCT
Source organism: Anaerolineales bacterium (assembly GCA_046541755.1). Lineage (GTDB taxonomy): Bacteria > Chloroflexota > Anaerolineae > B4-G1 > SLSP01 > JAAAOZ01. The sequence continues at coordinate 5,225 of JBKHCQ010000093.1, forward strand.
GTGATGTACTGATCGTTCCACGGGTGGTCAAATTTGGAAATCGGCGGCGCGGCGACGGTAAAGGCGGCGCTCAGTTCGAACTCCCCCGTCGCGTCGCTGACGACCGCCGTATTCGTGATCACATCGCCCTGACTCACCCCGGTCGTCAACACCGCCTGGAAGGTCAAGGTCACCCGGGAAGAAGGGTCAATATCCAAAATCTTGAACCTCACGCCCTGGGGAATAGACTCAAGGTAACCCGGCGTTCCTTCAGGCGCAATTTCCGCGCTCCCCGATACATAGGTCAACGGCGTCGTCAGCGGATCTGTGACGATGATCTCCCCCGTGCTGCTGGTCGTGTTGCTATTCACCAATACAATCGTATAGTCCACCGTGCCGCCCGGAGATACTTGATCCGGGAAGACCGTTTTGTAAGAACTGGGCAGGAAGACCGTCCCCCCCTGGGCCTGGACGGCGTGATTCATCACCGCCAACAGCCCCAAACCGATCAACACACAACCTAACACACTCGCCAACGTCAAAATGTAATGTTTGTCCCGCCATTTAGACTGATTCATTTGAAATACCTCCATAGTTTTCAATATATTTCTGTCTTTAACACAGAAGAAAGGGCTTCTCGCCTCCGTGCCGAAATCATAACATGGCTATGAGCAAATACCAACTCACACCACCTCGCCCCGCATCGCGCGCCCCAACTCAGTCACCAGCTTTGTCGGCGTGATGCGATTATAGAGATCGACCGCCGTGGATGTGACCACGGCGATGTAGGTGTCCGTCCAGCCGCGCCAGCGCCCGCGCGCATCCTGCCGCTCCCAAAGGACGGGCAGGGTGGCGCCGACGAAGCGCTCGCGATAGGCGGCGGCCATCCGCTTGCCCAGGGCGCGCATCCGAGCGGCGCGCCGCTTCCGCGCGCGCGACGACACGGCATCCGGCAACTTAATCGCCGCCGTCCCCGCCCGCTCCGAGTAGGGGAAGACGTGCAATCGACTGAAGGCCATCCGCTCCACGAAGGCCAGGCTCGCCTCGAACTCCGCCGCGCTCTCGCCGGGGAAACCCACGATCACGTCCGTGGTGAGCGCCGCGTCCGGCGCGATGGCCCGCGCCTGCGCGACCAACGCCGCGAACTCCGCCGTCGTGATCCGCCGCCCCATCCGCTTCAGCGTCGCGTCGGCGCCGGATTGGAGCGGGAGGTGGAGTTGGCGACAGAAGCGCGGATGCGCCAAGAGTTGGAGCAGGGGCGCGTCCACGTCCCACGGCTCCACGGAGGAGAGTCGCAAGCGCGGCCGTTGCGTGCCCGGCCGCGCCTCGACGTGGGCCATCTCATCTAAAATCACGTTCGCGAGGTGCGATAGGCGATAAGTTTCATCTAAATCCTGCACATCCTGCCCGTAGGCGCCCAGGCTCACGCCGGTGAGCACGATCTCCCGCGCGCCGTGGGCGAGCATCTCCCGCGCCTCGGCCACAACCTCGGCGGGGGGGCGACTGCGGGCCGGGCCGCGCAGCAGGCGTGTGACGCAGTAGGTGCAGGCGTGATCGCAGCCGTCCTGCACGGCCAAGAAAGCGCGCGTGTGCCCCCAGCGGCCCGGCGACCACGGCAGTGGGGCTTCGAGCGGCTGCCGGCCCATCACGCGCGCGGGCAGGCGATATTTCTCCTCATTGGGCACGACCCACGCGACGCCGTCGAACGCCCCAGCGCGGGCGACGTCCTCGGTGGCCCAGCAACCCGTCACCGCGATGCGCGCGCGCGGATTCTGCCGGTGGAATTGGCGCAGCCGCTGGCGGGTCTTGCGCGCGGCCACCGCCGTGACCGCGCACGAGTTGAAGACGATCACATCCGCCGCTTCGGGCGCCTCCACCACAGAACAGCCCGCCCCAGCGAAGCGACGGGCTAATGTCTCAATCTCTGCCGCGTTCAGGCGACAGCCCAGCGACTCCAAATAGACCAACATCAGCGCGGCGTGCGCACCTTAAAGCCCTCGTCCGTCAGCCGCTCGCGAATCTCAGCGAGCAGTTCGTTCGTCTCATCAGGATCCAAATCCGTCACCGTGATCACGCCCGGCATGGGATCGAAGGCCACAAACGCCATCGCATCCGACGTTATCATCACCTCGTCCAAAATCTCCCAAACGATATTCTCGTGGTCGGTCAAGCGATAATTACTGAGCTTTATTGAGCGCGCGAGCATCGAAGTTATATCCATATCTGGAATCAGAACCCCCTCATCCCATTCCTCATCTTCGTCCTCATCATCGTCCTCGTCCCACTCGCCCATGTCATCCTCCATACCTTCCATCCAGGCTTCTGGCAGGGGCGGGAACGGGAAAAAGAGGAACGCCAAGATCGTAATCAAGACTAATGCCAGCCCGGCAAAAATGTAGAGGAAGCCGCGCATCAAATTCCTAAAGAAAGTCGCCGCTGCCGGGATCGGGAAATGCCACAGGAAAAACAACAACGCCCCGTACAGCACGACGACCATCAGGGCCTTGGCCCACGGATAACCACGTCGCTCTTGCCTCTCAGATATATGACTCATCTAATTCTCCTTTCATCATCCGCTTAATTCTCAGTTCTTAGTTCTTAATCCTTAACTTCCACATCACGGCAGCGGCGTCACCGTCAAATCATCAAACGCGATCACGACGCCGCCCTCGCCGAAAGCGCCCGCGTAGAGGCCCACATCCCCACGCCGCAGCGCGTCGTCCTCGACCTGCGCCACCTGCTCGCCATTGACGGAGAAGGTAAAGTTAGCGCCCTGGGCTGCGATCTCCAGATGATTCGTCGCCGCCCCCTGATGAACGGCCTCGCTCGCCGTCCAATCGCTGCCCAGCACCGTCCATGCTTCATCTTGATAGCGGGCCACACGGACGTAGCCATCGCCGCTGACGGAGAAAGCGTAGAACGCATCGTCGCCCTGCATGCGCAGCAACACGCCATACTCGTTATCCAGCGGCCCGGCGACCTGCGTCGCGTCCACCGCGATGCGCGCATCCCTAAAGCTCCGCCCGGCGGACGCCCACGCCACCTGTCCCGGCAGCAGGATGTGAATCTGCATCTTGCCGTCGGCCATCGTGACGTCGGCGACAGCATCGGAGCTAAGCTCCCAACCCTCCTCATCGTCGAAGGTATCGGTCCACGGCTCCTTCGCGCCCCCTCCACACGCCGCCAGCATCAAGACCGCCCCAAGCATCAGCGCCACATATTGCCACCGCATTTTACACATTGGTGTACCTCTCTCTTTACGGAACTCTCGCGAAGGTTCTGCCGGATATTGATAGCGACATAATTCTCAACCAACATAATGAGAGCTGGCTTCAAAAACCACTGCGAAACCTTCGCGAGATTCGCTCCATCTCAAGGCTTCCGAACATCCAAATCATCGAACCATACAATCGTGCTGCCCTCGTCCAACGTGCCCGCCGCCATGCCCACATCACCGCGATCCAAAGCATCGTCCTGCACCTGCGCCACCTGCTCGCCGTTGACGTACATCGTCAACTGCTCCTCCTCGCAGACGGCCAGCAGGCGATTCTCCGCGCCGTCGGTGTGGATCGCGGGCGCGCGCAGCATCGCCTGGCCGGTGAGCGGCGTCAATTCCTCGCCCTCAATCCGCCGGAAGATGGCAAAGTAGCCATCGGCGCTGATGGCGAAATAGTAGAAGTTATCCTCGTCCTGATAGCGACACAGGACGCCGTAGTTATTATCGGTCGATTCCTCCGAGCGCGTCACCACCTCGACCGCCGCATCGCGATAGGTGCGCCCGGCGGTCGTCCAGACAAACCAACTGGGAACATCGATCTGGATCAGATACTGGCCCTGCTGATAGCCGCGCACGTAGGTCTCGTGCGACGCGGCGCCCCATCCACTGGCGGGATCGGAGAAATTGTCCGTAAAACCGGATGAGGTTCCCACACACCCGGTCAACAGCCACAGGCCCATCAAAGCCGCCAGACCCGCCCGTCTTATACATGTTCGCATCCTTGCCCCTCCTCTCCCGCGTAAAGAATGTAGCCTGACATGAGCATTATACCGCGAGCAAGCCTCATGACAACATCGGGTGGGTTTCACATCAGTTGATGAATGGCGCACATAAAACGCATTACGCATTCCGCAATACGTCTTACGCCCCCATTACAACCAGAAACCCATCCCGCCAAGTTGCGCGCCGCCTCCTTTATGGTAGAATGGAAGCGTTGTAAGCCCCTGTAGCTCAGATGGATAGAGCATCGGCCTCCGAAGCCGGTGGCCCGCGTTCGAGTCGCGGCAGGGGTACACCGACAACGGCCCGGCAAAGATCGCCGGGCCGTTTTGTATGGCAAACAAACTCCCCCCTCCCTCCCCAACCGATGGGATAGTATAATACCAGCGAGGAGGCATTCCAAATGAACAACCTTAAAAATACTTGCGCCTTTGCGTCTTGGCGTGAGATCATCCCTTCTTTCAAAAGAGCCATCCCATGAACTCCAAGCCGCGAACCGCCCGCCGGCTGTGGCTGCTCCCCCTGCTGATGTACTTCCTGCTGACGGCGTGGAGCGCCCGCGCGAACTCCCTCACTATTGACGAGGGCCTGCACATCGCCAGCGGGTACACCATCCTGCGCACGGGCGACTATCGCCTGGTGGAGGAACATCCGCCCCTGGTCAAGCTCTGGGTCGCGCTGCCGCTCCTGCCCCTGCGCTCCCTGCCCGACCCCACCACGCTCCCCGCATGGGAGGCCGTCGCGTCGCAAGCGGACGCTACGGAGAGCCTCCCCCTGCTCCAGATGGCGCAGCAGTTGCTCTATCCCCACACGCCGACCGCCCGCTGGCTCCTGCCCGCGCGGCTGATGCAGGCGCTGTTGGGCGTGCTCCTGCTGGCCACCCTCGCGCGCTGGGGGTGCGATCTCTGGGGATGGCGCGGGGGCGCGTTGGCCGTCGCCCTCGCCGCCCTCGATCCCAACCTGATCGCGCACGGGGCCATCGCGGGCACCGATCTCGGCGCGACGACCTTCATCGTGCTCAGCCTCTTCGTCGCCCAGCGCTTCCTGCACCGCCCCACCCGCGCCCACACACTGCTGACGGGCGTGACGTTAGGCCTGACGCTCGCTACCAAGCTGACCGCGCTCCTCTTAGGCCCGGCGCTCGGCCTGGCCGCGCTCTGGCATCTCTGGCGCGCCCCCACGCGCGAGGCGCGCGCGCGACTCTTCCGCCGGGGCCTGCTCGTCTTAGCCCTCACCGGCGCGACCTTCTGGGCCGTCTACGGCTTCCAAATCGGCAAAGTGCCGGGCGTACCGGGCGTCCCCTTCCCCGTGCCCGCCGCCGCCCACGCGATCCCCATCCTGCGCCTGCTGGGCCACAGTAGCGGCGGCCATCAAGCCTACCTGCTGGGCCAAAACAGCACCCACGGCTGGTGGTACTACTTCCCCGTTGCCTTCCTGCTCAAAACCCCACTTCCCGCCCTGATCTTAGCCCTCCTCGCGCTGCTGCGCCGGCTCGCCCAACGCCGCCCCCTCGGCCCCGGCCTGGCGCCCGCCCTCTTCGCGCTCGTCTACATCGCCACCTCACTCCTCAGCTCGCTGAACATCGGCTACCGCCACCTGCTGCCGCT
>JBKHCQ010000094.1:0-10803 GCA_046541755.1 Anaerolineales bacterium
TCGGTTATATCGCCGTGCTTTGCTCTGCCATCGCGGCCCACTTGATCAATCCGGCGCTTGTGGCCTTGACCACATCGCGGCCCCTGTAATCCTCTCCCCGCGCAACCAACCCGCGCTCTTCTAGCGACGTAATCGCCCGCGCCACGCTTGCTTTATGCGCGTCGGTTAGCGCGTAGAGAAAATAGACTTGTGTTCCAAATTCTTTAGCGCCGCCATACTCACACACTAGATTAAGAATATCTTTTTGTACTCTCCCTAAACCTCTACTCATTGCCTTTCCCTCCTCATTGATTGATTAGATTGATCCCTAAGCGAAGTAAGGTATTATCATAAGCACACCCTGAGATTAAACGCACCTGGGGCAATCTAATAGACGTTAGACCGCTCCTGGTTAACGTTTACTTCCGACCGCGCCCCTCTAAGTCTTCACGCCATGGATTATGCTTCTCTGATCCCAGCGCCTGCATCTTGCGCACGAAGGCCAAAAGGGAGGCGCGATTAAGCAGCCAGTCGCGCCCGGCCTTGACGGCCCGCACACGATCCCGAAGCGCCAACTGACGCATGTACTCCTGAGTATGGCCTGTTAGCTGGGCCGCGTCCTCAGTTGTCAGCCACTCCGTCCCGATCCCGATCCCGTCATCTTTCCCCTTGCTCATTGCGTTATCACCTCCCAACTTTTGTCTTGTTGATTGAACAGGAAACGGCCCCCGCCGTAGCGAGGGCCGCCTCTTGTGCTATACTGGGGGCAACCTCCGCGCCGCTTCCCCGGCGTTGGGGCCAGGCCCTTGTAGGTGTTCGTAGCACTTGCAAGGGCCTCTTAAGTTTGTAAGCCACTACTCTTGCGTAGCAGCTATATGTAAAAAAAGAGCATGGTTCCTGCTACTCTTACGTAGCAAGTATACCATACCCTCTTTAAATTTGTCAATAGCCACAAAGAAAATCGGACAAAATCGAACACTTACCCAAAAGAAAAAAGCGGGGATTACTCCCCGCTTTCGTTACCCTCTTCTCTTTGCCGTGATCCAGACCTCCAAGGATCAAACTTCGCCGATCCTAAATCCTTCATCTTGGCCTTGTAGGCTAAGACCTCAGCTTTGTCTAAAAACCAGTCCCGGCCCCTTTTTTCAACTGAGTGCAACTTCCCCCGCTGTATCAGTTGGCGAAAATAAGCCGCCGTGTACCCCGTAAGCTCGGCAGCTTCGCCGGTTGTGATCCACTGGATCGGGTCGAAAGTCTTCTCTTCTTCGCCCATCTTCACCCCTAAACCTTGCTACAAGTAATACCGCAGTGATAAGAAAACAGAAAAGCCCCACCTGGTGAGGTGGGGCTTGGGGTTAGACTGTTCTGGACGCGCCGGCGCGCCTACTCGCTTTCGCGCTGAAGCTCTACCGCCCGCAGGTCGATCAAGCTCTCTTGGAACTCGCGCAGGCTACGCTTTTCAATCAGCATCGCGCCGTCTTCTTCGCGGGCGTCTAACCCGCCGTCCTCGATAATCCAGCGCAGCGTCTCTACATCGTGCCCCGAGAGGCGGGCCGCCGCTTCTAACGTAAGCCACTCTGGGGCGAACGTCCAGTCTACCAACGTCGCGATTCTGCTCATAGATCGCCCCCCTTTAGATACGTCTAAGGTGGCGAGGGTGAGATTTGAACTCACGACCAAGGGCTTATGAGTCCCCTGCTCTGCCACTGAGCTACCTCGCCACAAAGTAGCGGGGGGTGGATTCGAACCACCGACCTCCGGGTTATGAGCCCGACGAGCTGCCACTGCTCTACCCCGCGTCGCACTCAAGATTATACACAATTCCGCAGAGTCGTCAAGTGAAAATCCGCCGCCAGAGGGCGTATGCGCATCGTTGGGACGCACAGGTTTGAGCGGCCACGGCGGCGTGGGCGTCCTCGTCGGCAGGATGCCGACCTCGCGTAGCGTATGATCCACCATGCCACAGACGCACGTCATCGCGAAGCAGAAGATGCAGATGAGCGCGATGCCGAGCAGCACGAGGGTTTCGTTCCGCCGCCGTCGCGCCCGACGACGCACATGCCATTCGAAGACCGACGTTACCAATCGCAACATAATGTCCTCCCCGGATAGTGGAAAGTCAAAAGTCAGAAAGTCAGGCATACCGTCTTAATAGCTCTTATGTACCCCCGATTAGAATGTTTGTCAACTCACCATATCATATCGGCTGCCATCTGCTGATTATCCACTGATTGCTTTCGAGTCGATTTGCACTATACTGAATTGTAGCCCAGAAGTTGATTGCCCAAAATGCGATGCGAAGAACCGAGAACCGAAAATGAGGAAAGGGAATCCCGGCATGGAACGATATGACGTTCAGGCAAAAATCGCAAGGATCGAGCACCAATTAGATAGATTAAACGAGGATTACAAACAAGGTTATCTTGATATTGGGCAATATGTGCGCTTGATGACCACCTTGGAACGGGAGAAGGCGCTACTGAGTACAGATCTGACTAATGAGGATTCGGAATCAGCACTGGCGCCGGCCGCAAAATCCTTTATCCCTGCCGATTTTGACTTTGTCGACCGCGAACAAGCCCTGGCCCAACTTTCGCCCGCGAACTTGAAGGCCAGCCAATCGCCTTATATCCTCATCCGCACGCCTGCCGGCTATGGAAAGAGCTACCTGCTTTATCGTCTCCTCCAGTTGATGCAAAATCAAGCTGCGGGGGCGGGCGAGGAACGGTGGCAGTGTCGCTACATCGATTTTAGCCAGCAGCGGCGAGAGCAGATTACCTATATCATCAGCGAGATCACAGGGCAGAGCTTTCACGATGAGCGCAGCGTGACGATCAACTTTGTCTGCGATTGTATCACCCAAAAGCTGGCCGCTCCGCACGCCGAGGGCCGATGCGCCGTGCTGTTGCTCTTCGATTCCGTGGAGCAGTTGTTCGAGAGCGCGCGCCAATGGCTCTACTCGCTCCTGCACGAATTGCGCGTCCGCACCCACGTTGACTTTCAAGAGATCATCACCGTGCGCGTGATTATCGCCGAGCGCAACGTGGAATCTTTTTGGGAGGGCTTCAAGCGTGCCTACCCCGTCTCGCCGCCGCCGCTCCCGCTGACGCTGCCGCCCTTCGATACGGCCGCGATCCGCACGCTGGTGCGGCAGCGCGCGGCAGCGGCCCAAATCGAGCTGAGCGAGGCGACCGTGGCCAAGATCGCCGAGGAGGCGGCCTACCTGAGCGGCGGCCATCCCAAGGTGATCGATGGGTTGTTGGATGAGTTGGAGGCGCAGACCTTTGCCATCGGCGCGGTGGCGGATTACTTCGAGTGCCAGTGTGGCGCGCTGGTGCGGAAGTATATCTCCTTTGTAGTGGATGACCTGCTGGATAGTCTCGACGCCTTTCCGCGCCACCTGCGGCGCGCCCTGCGCGTCTTGAGCATCTTCCGTTGGGTGAACGCCAACACCGTCCAGGCGCTCTGCGAGGCGGAACTCCTGCCGCCTAACCTCGATGAAGTCAAGTTGTTGGGCGATTTGCAGCAGACCCATCTCTTCGGCGCGCCGAGTCCGCAGACACCCTACTATCGCGATCAGCAGATGCGTCGCATCTTAGCCTTGGATCTCGCCCACCGCTCGGAGGACGACCGCGCCCTCTATCAGGAGTTGAATCAACTGGCGCTAGATTTATATGCCGCGTGGCTGCATCGCCTGCCCGATCCCAAGCTGCGCCGGCTCTCGTTTATCGAATGGCTCTATCACGCGCTCCAAGCTCCAGCCCTCTCAGATGCGGATCTGCGCGCTGCTTTTCAACGTTATCTGCGCTCCCTGGAGGATGCCGGCGCGGGCGACCCCGCCAATCCGCCTGTGACCGCCTGGATCGAAGAGCAGCTCCAGGCCGATCCAGAGATCGTCTATCTTGTCCAACATCGCTGGGGCGCGGACGGGCTGACCACGCTGCGCTCGTGGCTTCCCCCGCGCTTTCGCCAACATAACGCAATGTAGGTCGTGATTCGCAATTCGTAATTCTTTACGCGAGGAGTCATCTATGGCAAAATTCGATATTTTCGTAGGTCGTGAGGAAGAACTCAAGATCATCGATACTTGGGTGCAACGCCAGGGCGCCATTCATCTCGTCGCTGTGCAGGGCGGCGGCGGCGTGGGGAAGACCTGGCTGCTCAAGGAGATTCAGCGCCGCTACGGCGACCAGGATGCCTTCGTCGTGGTCTACTGGGACTACGCGGAGAATCCCGCCACCGGCCTCTCACAGGTCGCGGCCCTCTATCGCGAGCTGGGCATCCAACAGGCGCGCTTCCTCAGCGAGTTGGCGCTCCTGCAACAGAACGCCTACGATTGGAGTCCGGCCAAGTACAAAGAGAAAAAGCGCCGGCTCTTCCAGGCCTCCATCAAAGAACTCAGCCCTTTGCTGCGCGGCCGCCGCTTGATCTATTTGGCCGATACGATGGAATTGATGACGACCACGGAAGATAGCATCGACCAGTACTTCAGTCAATTCCCTAACTCGCTCTTCATTGGGGTGGGACGCAATATCCTCAAGAAGCACCTGCCGCGATTCCAGCAGGTCTATCATCCCGATGACGTGACCTACCTCAAGCTCCACAACTTTGATCGCGTGGAGAGCGAGACCTTCTTCGCGCGCATGGACAAGGAAGGCTTCATCGCCCCAGAGATCCGCACCCTGCTCCACTTCCTGACGGATGGCCGGCCCGTCCTGCTCTCCCTCGCCGTGGAATGGATGTCGCGCCGTGTGCCGCTCCCGATGATGACCGAGCACTCCTTGGCAGAGTTGAGGGTGTTGCCCGCTGAAGAGTTGGCCGAATTGCGCCAGACCTTCGAGTTCGAGTTGGTGGATCGCGTGCGTCAGCTCAAAAATCCGCTGGATCGCGCCATCCTCTATATGGCGCACATCCACCGGCGCAACAACGCGGAGATCCTCGCCGTCCTGCTGGATATTTCGCCGCCCGAAGCCGAGCGCTTGGTGCGCGATCTGGCCGCGCTCTCCTTCGTCCGCTACAATCCCAGCACCGGAAGCTGTCTCCTGCACGATGAGATGAAGAACTTGGTCAACAAGCACGCCTGGCCCTACGTCGATCCAATCCACGCCGTGCGCCGTCGCCTGACAGGCAAAGTCATCGAGCGCTATTACGAGCCGCGCATCGCCGCGCTGATGCAGGAGACCCAGGCCGAAATCACCCCCGCGTCCGACGCCCTGCCGCGCGTCGAGATCAGCGAGGCGGAGTGGTTGCTGTGGCAGATAGAGGCGGAGTGCCTCTACTATCACCTGCTCCTCAGTGAAGAAGAAGGCCTGGCCTACTTTGAGGAGCGCTTCTTGGATGCGCAGCGCAAAAATCACCTGATGCGCATCCAGTTCCTCATCAGCGAGATGGACATCGCCGATCAGACGGAGGTGCGCAATCGCGTCGAACTGCGCCGCGCCGATCTGTTGCGACGCCGGGGCGAGTTGGAGCAGGCCCGCGAAATCTGCGAGCGCGCGCTGCGCGAGGAGGATTCCTCGTTGGATAATCGCATCAGCGCCTACGTGACGCTGGGGTGGGTAGCGGCGGCCTCCGATCTCGACGAGGCCCGCGCGCACTTCCAGCGCGCCTTAGAGCTGGCGCAGCAGCAGGGGGATGCCAAGTTGATGGGCGTCTTCCACAACAACCTGGGGATGATGTACCGCCTCTCGAATCGACTTTCGCCGGCGGCGGAGCATTATCAGGCGGCCATCAAGTACGGGCGCCAGGCCGAGAACGTGCCGCTGGTCGCCTCGGCCACCAACAACCTCGCCTACATCTACCGCCTCTGGGGCGATCTTCCCCAGGCGGATGCGCTGTGTCGCGTCGCCTTGGTGCAGCGCAAAAAGCTGGACCTGGAGCGCGATCTGGGTTACAGTTATGTCACCAAGGCCGAAATCGACCGCGACCGGGGCGATCTGGAGAGCGCCGAGCGTTACACCAAGTTGGCCCTGCGCATTTTCGACCGCCTCAGCGAATCGCGCGGGCGCATCTTGGCTTATCAATCGATGGCGAACATCATGCGCCACCTGGGCCATTACGACGAGGCCAAGAGTTACCTGGAACAGGGCATCGAACTGGCCCGGCAGATGAACAACTATCCCCTGCTGGCCAGCCTCTACGATGTCTACGGCCGCGCCGAGCGCGATAGCGCCGTCCACACCCTGGAATTGCGGCGCGGTAAGTTGACGCCGGAGCAGGTCGAGCGGCTCTTCAAGCCGGCGCGCGAATACCTGGAGCGCAGCCAGACGCTGGCCCGCCAATATGGCGGCGATCCCTGGCTCCAGACGCGGGGCGAGTTGGAGTTGGCGCTCACCTACTTCTTGAGCGGCACGCGCCCCCTCGATGAAATTCGAGAGATGTTGGACGAGGTGTGGGAGGAGGCGGCGCGGCTGGATTACGCCATCCTGCAAGGCTACGTCGAGGAGATCCGGGGCGAGATTGCGCTGCGGCAACGCGATTACGAGGCCGCCGTTGCGCACTTCGCAACCGCTGCGAAAACCATCGCCGCCTTCTCCGGGCGCGAGCCGGCGCGCTTCTTCGACCGCCTCAGCGAGTATCTGTTGGATATGCGCCTTTCCCCCACAGCGAGCGTCGCCCTGGCTCAAGGCATCTTGGATGCGATTGGCGAATCGCCATCGGGGGAATTTTTGGAGTCTCTCGCCGCCTTGTGCAAGCAAATCTTGACGTTGCAAGCGACTTAAGGAGCGCGCGATGAAAGTCATCCTGACAAATGATCCCCAAGATCGCGGCACGCTACAGATCCCAGCCCTGAGCGATTGTGATTGCGTCTGTGATTGCGCCTGTCCGGTCGAGGGCCTCCAGCCGCCCGTGCTCTCGCTGCCCGTGGCCTACTATCTGGAGCTGACTTACGCCTGCCCCAATCGCTGCCCCGGCTGCGGCAATCTCTCTGCGGCGGATATGGGGGGCCATGCGGCGAGGGAACGCCCGGCGGCTCGCCCGGCCCCGCTGGATGGAGCGGGCTGGCGCGCGTTGATCGCGCGTCTGGCCGATCACGCCCAACAGCTCAAGATCACGGGTGGGGAGCCGACGTGTCATCCGGCGTTCGATGAGATTATCCGCGCCGTGGCCGCGCACGAGTTGCCGTTCACGCTCTTCACCGCCGCGCGCTGGCCCGATCCGCAGGCGATCTTGGATTTGCTGCAAGCGTCGGGGCAGTGTGAGGGCCTGCTCATCTCCCTTCACGGCCCCGACGCCGCCGCGCACGAGGCCTTCACCGCGACCCCGGGGGCCTTTGCGGAGACCGTCGCCAACATCCGGCGCGCCGTCGCCGCCGGCCTGCCCGTAGCGCTCAGCCTGGTGATCAACCGCCACAACTGGGATCGCATCCCGGAGACGCTGGCGCTCGCCGCCAAGCTGGGCGCCAACCACCTCGTCTGCAATCGGATGCTGGGCGTGCCGCCCGCCGATCTGGCGCCTAACGCCGCGCAACTCCGCGCCGCCATCGCGACCATCGAGGAGTTACGCGCGACAGGACGTCCCATTCGCTTCGGCAACTGCATTCCCCAATGCTTCGCGCCCTCATCCTCCACCGGCTGCACCGCCGGCCGCACCTTCGCCACAATTGATCCCTGGGGCCGGATGCGCCCCTGCAACCACGCCCCGCTCATCGCGGGCGATCTGCTCACGGAGAGCATCGCGGCGGTGTGGCGCGGCGCGACGATGCAACAATGGCGCGCGATGATCCCCTCGGCGTGCGAGTCGTGCCCCGCGTTCGCGCGCTGTCGCGGCGGCTGCCGCGCTCAAGCCCTGCTGACAGGCCGCGACCGCGATCCGCTGATGCGCGCGCCGCTGACGGCGTTCCCCTCGCCAGAGCCGGTGCGCCTCTACGCCGGCCTGCGCCCCATTCTCCAGGGCCAGCCCCGGCGCGAACCGGACGACGCGCTCCTGATCACCCATCGCGGGCACGCGGTCGGCGTCCCCGCCGCATTGACGGCGCTCCCCGCCCACCTAGACGGCAGCCTGACGCTCGCGCACATCGCCGCGCGCTACGGCGAGGCGGCGCTCCACTGGATCGGCGCGCTCCAGCGGCAGAATTTTGTGCGCTGGGCGTAAATTGGATGGATTCTCAAGAAAAAGAGATCCGCGCTGAACTTCAAGCCGTCGAGCGCGTCCTGGCGATGCTTGATCAGCAGATGGCGCATGGCGCTATCGAGTATGGGCAATATCTGCACCTTTGGGAGGCTCAGGAGCGCAAAAGGGCCAAACTGAGAGCGCAATTGGGGTTAGAACCTGCTTCCGACAGCGTAAGACCAGAAGATTCGGCGCGTTCCCTCTCCGCAGATATGATAGCGGCCCGCAGCGTACCTCAAACCTATTCCCCAGAGGACAGGCAGCGCGCCGAACTTCAAGCCGTTGAGCGTGTCTTGGCGATGCTTGAGGAACAGGTAGCGCACGGTACTCTTGAGTATGGGCAATATCTGCGGCTTGCGGAGGCCCAAGAACGCAAAAGGGCCGAACTGAGGGGGCAATTGGGGTTAGAGCCTGCGCCGGTCCAATCAAGGCTGAAAGATCCGCCGCGGATTCTCCCGGCAGATAGGATGGGGTCCTCGCCTACTTATCAGCCCGTCGATCTCCGCATCTTTCCCGCGCCGGAGACCGCGCCGCATACCTATCCCATCGAGTTGCGCTTGCCCGCCGGCTGGCCCGAATTCCAGCGCGAGATGCATCTGGACTTAGTCTCCCTGCGAGTGTTGGCCGGGGATGTGGCGGCCTACGGGCGGGCATTGGGCGAGGCGGTCTTTGATTTGGATGCGGGAGGCATCGGCGGCCCCTACCGCGAGGCGTTGGCCGCCTTCAAGGCGCAGGAGCAGGGCGTGCGCGTGCGCCTGCGGCTGCCTAGATCTGCATCGGATCTCGACGAGGTGTTGTGGGAACGCATCCATCATCCAGTCGGCTCGGCTTGGCAGCCCTTAGCGCCCACGGCGGATGTGCTCCTCTCGCGCTACATCCCCACGGAGGAATGGCGCAAGGAGGAAGGGGCCGCGCCGTACCGGGTCTTAGTTCTCATCGCCTCGCCGCGTAATCTAGAGGATTATCGCCTCGCGCCCATCTCCTCCCAGGAGCGTGAGATGTGGGAACAGCTCTTCGCGGACGTCTCAGAGGTCGAGGCGACCATCTTGGATCGCGAGCGGGGCGCGCCGGTAACGTTGAATCAATTGCGGCAGGCGCTTTTATCTGGCGCGGGCTTCGACGTGGTGCACTTTGTGGGGCACGGGGCCGCCGCCCGGTCGGGCACGGCGCTCTACTTCGAGGATGATGCCGGGGCAGTGCAGATCGTCGCCGCCGAGCAGATGGTGGAGGCGTTCCGCGCGGCGGAGCACAAACCTCGGCTCTGCTTCTTGGCGGCGTGCGAGAGCGGCTCGCGCGCCCGATCCGACGCCTTTCTGCCGTTGGGGCCGAAGTTGGTGGCCGAGGCGGGCATCCCCGCTGTCGTCGCAATGGCGGATCGCGTGGGGATGGGTACCGCGCGGGAGTTCACGGTACACTTCTACCGGCGCCTCATCGAACACGGCGTTGTCGATCTGGCGATGCAACAAGCGCGCGCGTTAATCCGCGAGCGCGGGGATTGGAGCGTCCCCGTGCTCTTCAGCCGCCTGCCGGAGAACCGCCTCTGGCGGCGGATGTAGGGGCTGTTTGCTTGTGGATTCATCCCCAGATGCTCCCCGGCCTCGTCATCGGGGCTGGTCATCAGCGGAGCGCGTTGCGAAGTATGTCTGATTATTCCACACAATCGGGGCGGGTGATCCGGTGATAGTGCGCGGCTGAAGCCTCCGTGTGCTCCGCATCGAAGACGTGCGCGTGAAGATTCGCGATCCACAGCTTTCCCTCTTGCGTCACGTAGAGATATTGCAGCACATCCTCAATCTGCGGATGCACGACCTTCCAGTAAAACTCCGCGTACCCCTTGCGCATATCGCCCGGACAGGTGTAGTTGTTATCCTCGTCGACGCCGGTCTCCACGAACTCATAGTAGAGCGCGGGAATCTTGCGCGGGTACTTGGGATCGCCCAGTTGGCCGATGAAATCTGCCGCGCGGATCAAAGCGCCGTAACCCTGCGGATCTCGATGCGCCTCATCTTCCGGGATGGGGAAGCGGCTCATCTCGATGTAAGAAACGATGGTTTCGGGATCGACATCGGTGGGTTGGAGTGCGGCGCCGCCGAAGCGCTCGCGGACGAAGAGCTGGCTTCGGTCAACGTGATAGGGTTGCAACGCCGCATCGGTGCCGCCGGCCGGCAGATTGACCGTCTCATCGCCGACGCCGGTGGCAAATCGCCCCCCCTCATCGGCCTGGCAGATTCCCTTGACGTAGCCGATATCGTGGCAGAGCAACGCCATCGTGAAGAGCATCCAATCCCTGGGCGTGACGCCCCCTTCGATAAGATGTTTCCCCTTGAGAATCGATTGCCCCACCGACGTCACCAAAATCGTGTGCTCCACATTATGATAGAGCGCGTCGGAGTTGGCGATATTTTCCAGCGCCAATTGCGCCGTCCAGACGATGATATTGCCATATTCGGGGTGCATATTGCTGTAGGTTTGTTGGTAAGCCGTGCGTAGCTCCTCAACAAAGTGATTGATGATCAATCCGTGGACATCGAACATGAGCTTTCCTCCTGTGATCGCTCTGAGAGGAGCGATCTGTTGGTATCTCTAACCTAAGTATAGGGTGGTTTTGTCTTTGGGTCAATTCAATCTTGCGCAACCTTGCGAAGGTTTCGATGATCTACTCGGCGAATGTTATGTGTGGCCCGAATATAACCTTCTGGGACGAGGGCCTGA